>NQJH01000072.1 GCA_002256685.1 Methylococcaceae bacterium NSP1-2
ATAAGAATTAAAGCATAAGTTCTGCTACTTCCACTCTTAACAAGGTACGCACATTCTCAATTTGATTGGCAATCATTGAGGTAGATGAGCCAGCAAATAATAAACCGACAGCAATGTTATCCAGCGTCAATACCAATGAACCTGAATCGCCGCCCGCTGACATATTGGTGGTTACAATCTGATCTTTCATTCGTGCCACTTTGCCGCCGCCATAATTGACATCAATAGTTGCATTAATTGCGGTTATTTTGCCAGTGGTAAAGTTGGTAGTGCGTCCGGTTTTTTTGACCACAGTGCCGACCGTAACAAGGGATTTTCTGCGCCAGCCGCGAACATCACCTACCCAGAAAATTTCTCGATTAATATCATGGAATTGGGCTTCGGCAATCGCGCAATCCACCAGATTATTTTGGCTAGCTAAGGGCGTTGGAGGATTGAAGGTAATCGGAACAAACCGACTCAAGGTGGCGATTCGATCCGCAGGATCAACACCGCCATCATAAGGACCGGGTTGTAATACCGCATCGCCAATTGAGCCAGCATTGCTGTTAGCCAACACATGATTATTGCTGAGGATATAGTATTTGCTGGGTATGCCAGTGCCATGTACAGGGGGGCTAGTTGTTCCGCCGGGTAAAATATCGTAAACACAAGTGGCAATAGTGCCAGCAGTAATATTTTTATGCCCAACACTATAACCGCCTTGTGCGGGACGAATACGTTTTGCCAGTGTTTGAATACCTGCTTCTGAGGCAGCATGGCAATCGCCGCCAGCAAAGACATGACCTACTGCAAGGACATCGGTTTGCATATCGCCTAACTTGGTTGGCACTAAATCTTTGTGAGTTATCTGATTCTTATCCATTTTATGGGTGACCAGAACGATAAGCGCGGGTTCACCTGTGGGCTTGCCATCTTTCCATTTAATGCCTTCAGCCAAACCAATTACGTTAGCGGTAGACGTTGCCAGAAATTCATCAACACAAGCACTATGCGCTTTACAGGTTTCTTCTCTTGCCTTTGCAGACAAAACCATTTTTTCGTCATCATGTTTTGTATTCATCATACTTCTCCTAAAAGGGGTTATATTGATTGGGTTGTAACAATGCCGATGTCTTCGACATCAGTCTGATAACCATCCAACATCTTTGGAATAATTTCATCGGGCTTGAGAAGGTTTTCGGGTAGTTTTCTGCATACAAAAACCTTAATTACTTGCTTATCGTCCTTTAGACCAATGCCCACACCTATAACGTTCGGCAGTTCTAGAACAGCGTCTTCATGTTTTTTTTGTACCTCTGTAATGTCCACTTAATTTCCTTGCGTTGGTGAAAATTTAAAAACACGGTTGTTATTTAACGCATGAACTGCATTTATTCTATCCATGATTTCTATAAAAAAAATTAACCTATGTTAATTTTTTGATAAATAAGTTGCTAACAAAAAATTGGTATCTATTCATATCACTCGCTGGCGCGGATTCATATCCACATAGCCCACGGTATGTCTGTATTCACAAGACTTGCATTTATCATGGGATATTTTTAATACCCATTTCCTATCCTTTAATACTCCATTTTGAGTGATTGCTCTTTCTACTCTCTCAAGTGAGAATACTAACGTAGAGATAACTTACGATTTCTGTAATTCCCCCCAAAGTTCATATTGAACGCATTCAAAGTGGATGGCTGTTGGGTGTGAGTGTTTTTATCAGCACTTAATCACAGCTCGGTATCGCTTTGGGGACAAAATCAGCTGAAATCTATCTGTGTTTATACCTATTAAAACAGGATATTAAGCATATTAGATTGGACATCCGTCGCTGTTTTACTGCTATCGGAATTTAGATTAAATGAATTTTCGTTCAAATAGTTCAATAGGGGTTTGTTACACTTGCCCTAATCGGCATTTTCGTTTTTGCAAAAGTCTGTTAAATGGCTCTTCAAACGAATTTGATGCTTATGCTGTTAAAAATTTAGTCTTTACCGCAAAGCAGGTTTTGTATCATCAAGGTGATATGAATCAAGAGTTATTTGTTTTACGCGAAGGCTGGGTCATGCTAACCAGAATTTCTGAAGACGGTAAACGCCAAGTATTTCGCTCAGTATTGCCCGGTGACATCCTCGGATTTCAACAATACCTTCACGGTCCCGCTATTTATTCGGCGATTGCCTTAGTGGACAGTGTTGTTTGTAGAATTCCAAATATTGTAAAGTTGTGTTCCACACAGCCAGAAATCGCGTTAAGTCTTGCTTCGGCAGCCGCATGTGACATGATGTTAACGGAGAGGTATTTGACACAAATCACGCATCGAAGTGCACGAGAGAAAATCGCTTTTATGATATTAGAACTTTATCATCGACTCCGACTACAACGCCTGAATAGGGGCTATTCCATTCACTTTCCACTAAAGCAAGAAGACATAGCGGATACCTTGGGACTGACAACGATACATGTCAACCGAACCTTACACGCTTTAAAGGATGAAGGCTTGTTAGCGATACATAAACATGAATTAACCATTCTGGATTACGCTGCACTTTGCACGTTAGTCGGTTCTGAGTTTGAGATGTTAGCCACTAACTAACAGCCGTCATAAGTATTTGTGGTGTCGTGCTATAAGCGGTGTAATCAGCTATAGTGAGCGTTACCAAAGAAAAATACCACCTTCTTATTGAAGGTACTGATGATGAAAAAATTATTAATCCTGCCTTTATTGCTAATGCTAGCAAGCTGTGCCGAACTACCGCCCAAAAATGCCGACAATCTTTGTGCTACGTTTAAAGAAAAAATGCAATGGTACGACGATGCCAAAAATTCATCGCAACGCTGGGGTGTCTCTATTCCTATTTTAATGGCAATCATGCACCAAGAATCGCATTTTGTTGCCGATGCAAAACCGCCACGCACTTGGCTGTTGGGTTTTATTCCGTGGTTTCGACCCAGTAGTGCATTCGGTTATGCACAAGCGATTGATGGCACTTGGGATAATTATTTGGACAGTGCGGGCAGTTTTGGTGCTGATCGTGATGATTTTGCCGATGCGATTGATTTTATCGGTTGGTATAGTCACAGTAGCCACACGCAATTGGGCATTCCAATACAAGATGTGAAAAATTTATATTTGGCGTATTACGAAGGGCTTGATGGTTACGCACGCAAAAGCTATTTAAAAAAAGCAGACGTACAAAAAACAGCCGCTAAAGTTGCTTACCGCGCCAGACTATTTCAAAACCAACTCAGTCAATGTCAAATCAATTAGTAAAAAAAATGGTTTTTTTGATACACTGCACTTTTTACATTAACCAATAAGGCGAAAATCGTGAGAAAAATTCAAACTCAAATTCTTTCAATTGTCACCGTTATGCTGATAGGACTTACTATGTTTTCAATGGCAAATGCCACTACACCCGAAGAAAATAGTGCCGCAAGCACTGCTTTTCTTGCAGAAAATGCTAAAAAAGCCAATATCGTCACTACTGCGAGCGGCTTGCAATACGAAGTGTTAACAAAAGGTAAAGGCACCGCATCACCTGCTGCCACTGATACGGTAACCGTGCATTACAAAGGTACAACATTGGATGGTACTGAGTTTGATAGTTCTTACAGTCGCGGCGCACCCGCTTCATTTCCGTTAAATCGCGTTATCGCAGGTTGGACAGAAGGCGTACAGTTAATGAAAGAAGGCGATAAATTCCGCTTTTATATTCCCGCTGATTTAGCGTATGGTTCAGAAGGCGCGGGTCGTCTAATTGGTCCTAATGCCGCGTTAATTTTTGAAGTTGAACTGATTAAAATTCAGTAATCGTCTCGTTGGTTGGGGTGAGCTATTATGCGCACCCCAACAAAAAAATCTATTCAAATGTTGGGGTTCGTTTTCCCCACCAACTTGCTATCAAAAAACCTGTTTTTTGACTCCGCTAAAACCTTCCCAGTCTCACCCTTTTTACATCGAATCTTACGCCCATAATGTCTATTTACTCGCTATTTGCCACCACGCCTAAGGCGATGGAAAACCTGTTGACCTCAGAACTACAAAGTCTAGGCATAGAAAATATCAAAGCCACAATAGCGGGGGTTGCCTTTCAAGGTGATTTAGAAACCGCCTATCGAGCGTGTTTATGGTCGAGAACCGCTAATCGTATTCTGCTGGTATTAAATACGTTTACCGTTAAATCACAGGACGATTTATATCGCGGTGTGCAGGAAATTAACTGGTTTGACCATATCAATCCCGAAGACAGTTTTGCGGTATCATTCAGCGCGAAAAATTCCGAAGCGATTAATAACACTCACTTTGGCGCGTTAAAAGTCAAAGATGCAGTAGTCGATCAAATGCGAGCCGCGTTTGGTTGTCGTCCTAGCATCAACACCGAACAACCGTCTATTCGCATCAATGTCTATTTGCAAGGCGAGACTGCGCAACTGAGTTTAGATTTATCAGGCGAAAGTTTACATAGACGCGGTTATCGGGATGTCAACATTAAAGCCCCGATGAAAGAAAATCTCGCGGCGGCGATGCTGTTGCGTTGTGGTTGGGCGGATATTGCTAAACGCGGTGGTACATTACTAGACCCAATGTGCGGCTCTGGCACCTTATTATTAGAAGGCGCGATGATAGCCGCTGATTATGCCCCCGGTCTATTACGCGATTATTTTGGCTTTATCGGCTGGAAACAACACGATGCCGCGTGTTGGCAAAAACTCCGCGCCGAAGCGACACTGCGCAAAAACAGAGGATTAACCAATCTGCCTGTGATTGTCGGTTTCGATCAAGACCGCCACACGGTACACACGGCTCAGGCACATGTTGTCAACGCTGGACTACAAAATAAAATCCATATTGAACGCCGCGATATTGAAGATGCTGCCCCTGCTGAAAGCTGGCACGCTGGCTTAGTCGTTTGTAATCCACCTTATGGTGAACGTTTAGGCGATGAAGCTGAAACCGCTGAACTGTATAAAAAATTCGGCAACACACTCAAACACAAGTTTATCGGCTGGCAAGCCGCGCTGATTATCAGCAATCCAGAATTAGGTTTTCGTTTAGGCATACGCTCACAAAAACCTATTACCCTGTTTAATGGCGCGTTGGAATGTAAGTTATTGCGCTTGAACATCGAAGAAAGCGCGTTTTTTATCCCTAAAGCGACCACGACCGAAGAACGTATTGCGCAAGTGACCGCGCAATCCGTTGAAACTAAGCGTATTGAACCCGTTGTATCTAACACGGTTGCGGTTAGCGATAGCGTAACCCGACAAACCACGCAAGCCCCACCAGAAACGCAAAATACTGGCGCAATCATGTTCGCCAACCGCCTGCAAAAAAATCTAAAAACCCTGAGCAAGTGGGCAAAGCAAAACGCCATTACTTGTTACCGTGTTTATGATGCCGATTTACCCGAATACGCGGTAGCCATTGATATTTATCAAGGCGAACAAACGTGGGTCAACGTGCAAGAATACGAACCGCCCAAAAGCATAGATCAACACAAAGCCAATCAACGCCTCGCCGAATTATTAGCTGAAATCCCGCGTGTGTTGGATGTCAGTCGTGAAAATGTATATTTAAAAATTCGTCGTAAACAAAAAAACATTGAGCAATACGAAAAACACGGTGAGACGGGACATTTTCATACCATCATTGAAGGCGGCTGTGATTTATTGGTCAATTTTGAAGATTATTTGGATACAGGTTTATTTTTGGATCACCGTCCCATTCGTTTGCGCATTCAAGAACACGCAAAAGGTAAACGCTTTTTAAATTTGTTTGCTTATACGGGCAGTGCGACGGTTCATGCCGCCGTCGGTGGCGCGAGTTTCACCACCACCGTTGATATGTCCAACACTTATTTAAACTGGGCTAAAAAGAATCTCGCCTTGAATCATACCCAAGGTGAGCATGAATTTATTCAAGCTGATTGTTTGGACTGGCTGAGCAATGAAGCCCAACAAGCCCAGCCCAAACAATACGATATGATTTTTCTTGATCCGCCGACATTCTCTAATTCCAAACGTATGGATGACGTGTTTGACATTCAACTTGACCACGTTAAGCTGATTAATAATGCTGTGCGTTTGTTGGCAGACGATGGGGTTTTATACTTTTCGACTAATTTTAGACGCTTTAAAATCGACTTAGAGGCATTGTCTGATTTACATATCAACGACATAACCGCCGCTACCATTCCCAAAGATTTTGCCCGTAATCCAAAAATTCACTATTGTTGGAGCATCAAAAAACATGCGTAGAGTTAAAATTTTAGTAGCAGGTCGTGTGCAGGGTGTTTATTTTCGTTACTTCACCAAAAATAAAGCCGATGAACTTGGCGTTATGGGTAGCGTTAAAAATCTCGATAGTGGACACGTTGAAATTATTGCTGAAGCGGATGATGCGACACTGGAAAAATTTATCCACTGGTGTCATAAAGGACCTATTACCGCACGAGTCGATAGCGTGGAAATTAGCGAATTGCAATGTGATGCGCCATTGACTGCGTTTGTTAGAAACTGAAAACACAGGAGTCCAATAGCTTTAGCTATTGAATGTAAAACAGCTAAAGTTGTTTTACGCCGACACTGTGGACAGTGGACTAGAACGCAATGGTATAAGATGATAAAGTTCTAACGTTCGTTTCTGCTAAAACCGCGCCACATTTTAGCGTACACAAAACCTTAACCCTGACCAGCGTTGCCCATTATGAAACTAAAAAATCTATTATTCGTCCTATTAACCAGCCTTGTTATCAGCTCCGTTATCGTCGGTTGTTCCGATGATAAACCCGCAAAAACCACTAAATCAGAGCAACCCTTTGATCCGTTCGATCATTCTAAAGACGAAAAAATCAGCGAAGCTGAAAAAGATAAGTTTGAAAAAGCCTTTGCCGAACAATGCGTAAAAAGAGAAATGCTCGCCGCGCCTAATTCTGATAAAGAAAAATTTACGCGTCCCTGTACTTGTATCGCCAACGAATTATCGAAAAATTTAACCGCCAAAGAAGCAGAAAAATTTGTCACTGAAGATGAAAACCCCGTGTCTTTAACCTTCAAATTCGAAAATGCCGCTTATCATTGTGTGCAAGAAAAAGCACCGCCTAAAGATTCAGGCTTTACACCTGTCACGCAGCAGTAATTTATCTTGGTTGTGGGCTGGGATTTCCAGCCTACAGCACAGCAATAATCATCTTCTCCGCCAATTCCGTGAGTATCTGCAACCCCGCCGTCATCATTAACTCAGGATTTGGATGCTGGGTTTCTTGAATCATGCGTTGTAAACAATCGGCGACTATCATGCTCTCTTGTTCTTCAATCATCGCTAATAAGCGGTAGGTTAGGGGTGTGATTTCCATGAAATGCACTTCGTCATGCGTGTCACGATAAACAATCAGGCAAGTGGGTTGTTCAGCTGGAGCTTTCGGTAAAAAATCAGGGGATATTTTATGGACGGGGTATTGATAGGCGAGTGGCCACGCTAACGGCGATAGTTGGATGCGGGTTTCTAGCGTTAGTGTTGACTCATTAATTATCGGTTCTTCTTTGGCAATAGAGAGAGCCATTTCCACCCATTCATAATGCGCCAGTTCTAACATAAACGGGTAATCGTTGGCGTTATTGCGTTCGTGTTCTAAAAAAGCTAAAAATTCTTCGGGTATTTCAGAAAAATACGGCGATACAGGAAAATTACTGGCGAGAAAGCCGCTGATATTGTTAAAAAACAGTTCTCGATACATTGCCATGCGCTGTTGTTGTATGCCAGCGGGGATGGGATTGTGTTCGGGGTCGCGGATATAGGCGGCAAATTCGCGTTGTTTGCTGTCGAAACTAGGCAGACTGTTTTTCATGTTGATTTGCCCACGCATGTTGAATTTGACTAATGGTTTGTACTTCTTTAACCAGTTCCGATAAGGCGGGCAGGTTAAAATCACGCTCTAATAAGGTCGGAAATACGCCATAAAGCTGGTAAGCTTTGGCTAATAATTTCCATACGGGATCAATAATATCTGCGCCGTGGGTATCGACTAAAAAATCTTCGGCTTCGACATAATGCCCAGCAATATGTGCATAAGCGACACGGTGTGCAGGCATAGCTTTTAAAAAGGCTTCGGCATCGTAGCGGTGATTGACGCTATTAACATAAATATTGTTAATGTCGATGAGAACATCACAATCGGCTTCTTCAATCACGGCATTGAAAAAATCAATCTCGCTCATTTCCTGACTGGGGATGGCATAGTAGGAGACGTTTTCGATGGCGATTTTATGTTCCAGTATGTCTTGTACGCGGCGAATTCGAGCGGCAACATGATGAACGGCTTCGCTAGTAAAGGGTATCGGCATTAGGTCATATAAATGCCCGTCTTTACTGCAATAGCTTAAATGTTCGCTATAAAATTTAATACCATGTTCACGCATGAATTGCTTGAGATTACGCACGAATTGTTCATCCAACGGGTCAGTGCTGCCGATGGATAACGATAAACCGTGACAAACAAAGTCAA
>NQJH01000284.1 GCA_002256685.1 Methylococcaceae bacterium NSP1-2
GGATAACGATAAGAAAAGTTTTGCGCCATTAATACCATGGCTTCATAACAGGCAGAATCACCGTGTGGATGATATTTACCCAATACGTCACCGACGGTTCTGGCGGATTTCTTATACTTAGCGGTCGCTGATAAACCCAGTTCAGACATGGCGTAAACAATGCGCCGCTGCACAGGTTTTAAACCATCGGCAATATGCGGCAACGCACGGTCAAGAATGACGTACATGGAATAATCCAAATAGGCTTTCTCCGCAAAATCCTTGAGGGGAATTTGTTCAAAATTTTCTTGTAGTCCCACTTAAAATTGTTCCTCTGATAGTTCAATCGCTAATAAACGCGTTTTCTGTAAATTTTCTTGGCGCAGTTTTTTACGCAATTCGGCTTCGGCGTAATGTTGTTTTTCGGTGTCAGTTTCTAATTGTAGTCTAGGTACTTCTATGGGTTTACCATTTTCATCCATTGCTACCATTGTGAAGTAACAAGAGGTAGTGTGGCGTTTGCTGTCGGTGCGTAAATCCTCAGCGACTACTTTAACGCCCACTTCCATTGAGGAGTGTCCAACGTAATTAACGTGGGCGTAAAAAGTGACCAATTCACCGACGTTGACTTGCTGTTTAAAAAAAACCTGATCCAGCGCGGCAGTAACGACATACTGTTTACAGTATTTTGCAGCACAGGCATAAGCGACTTGATCCAGCAATTTTAGTAATGAGCCACCGTGGACATTGCCAGAAAAGTTTGCCATGTCGGGTGTCATTAATACGGTCATGGTGAGTGATTTTTCTTGTTTAGTCATTAAAATTCCTTGAAAGTGGCGTATTGTATAGCAATTATCGCCAACTCACTGTCAGTACCAATGAATTCATACTGACATAGTGTCGAAATGACGATAATAGCTATTTTTTACGGTTTAAACCATAGATAACCAAGGTGATTAGAATGAAAAAACAATTGATAGGCTTGATATTGGCATTAACACTACCTTTAACCGCTATTGCTGACACCGACACACCTGTTGATTCTAATAAGCGAGTCGAACACTTGACTAAAGAGCTAGGCTTAAATCCTGAGCAGAAAACAAAAGTTCAGGCTATTTTTGACGCGCAAAGAGCAAAAATAAAAGTGATATATGACGAAACCAACGCCAGTCTGAAAACCGTATTTACGCCCGAACAACTGACTAAATTTGAAGCTATGCAAGAAAAACGTAAACAAATGCGTAAAGAAAAAATGAGTAATAAAAAATAGTTGTTGGCAGGGAGTCAAAAAGCCTATTTTTTGATTCCCTTCCTCATTCCCTCGCAGTTTAGGAATATTTCCTTTTCACTCGCTATCACTACGGATTACCCCCTGATTTAGCTATCATGGTCATTTTTTACGGATGTAGAGTGAACCATGAGAAAGTTAGTAGTTGGTGTCATCGGCATATTTAGCGTGTCATTTTTAACAGTAGCAGTCGCTAAAGACGAGCCTTTAGACTTAGGAACAATTGATGTTGTTGGCGTTTCGCCGTTGTCGGGTAGTGAAATTGATACGGGGAAAATACCCACAACCATACAACGCGTTGATTCCGACCAACTACAAAAAGCGCAAAGCATCTCTTTGTCAGAGTATATGAACCGTTATTTAAGCGGTGTCAGTACCAACGAAGCGCAAAATAATCCGTTACAACCTGATATTTATTACCGTGGTTTTGTCGCTTCACCTTTATTAGGAATGCCACAGGGCTTATCAACTTACGTTAATGGCGTTCGATTTAATGAGCCATTTGGCGATACCGTCAACTGGGATTTAATTCCTCAAAACGCCATTGATACGATGGCATTATATTCAGGTTCAAATCCTGTCTATGGTTTAAACAGTTTAGGCGGTGCTATCTCTGTTAAAACTAAAACAGGATTTTCCGCACCCAAACATCAAATAGAAGTCTATGGCGGTTCGTGGGATAGACATTCAGAAGATTTAACCAGCGGCTGGAATAATGGCACTTGGGGTTATTTTGTTGACTTAAATCATTTTGAAGAAAACGGCTGGCGTAATTATTCGCCGACTAAAGCCGAACGTGCGTTGGGTACGTTAAGCTGGCGCGGTGATAAAGGGTCATTAGATTTAACCTTAGCCGCTAACAGCAATAATATGAATGGTAACGGGGCAGCTCCGATACAGTTATCACAACAAGATTACGATGCGGTATTTACACATCCAGACACCACCACGACCAGTATGTTTTTCTCGCAATTACAAGGCAGTTATGATGTCACTGATAAAATAGAAGTCAGTGGTAATGCTTATTTTCGTCAAAATCGTATGAAATCCTTTAATGGTGACGGTAGTGATTATGATAATTGTACGTTTGATGATGCGTTATTGTGTGATGCCCACGACCAAATAGTCATAGATACTAACGGTCATGATATCGAAGCCACCAATGCGGTTGAAAGCGCGACTAATAATTTTACTCAAACCAATATGCGTAGTCGTGGCGGTACACTACAAACCGTATTCGCTAATGATTTATTCAAGCATGAAAATAATCTCACTGTCGGCGTAAATTACGATTATGCAACGGTCAGTTTTGATTCTGATAGTGAACTTGGTTCATTAACCGATACACGCGGTACAACGCGTAGCGGTATTCTAGTTGATGAATCCAGAGTGCGTTTACATACCAATACTTCAACGGTAGGCGTGTATTTGACGGATAGTTTTTCTATCACTGATAAATTAACTGCTACCGTAGCGGGGCGTTATAACTACACGCACGTCAATATGTTTGATAAATATATCAATGATCCGACTAAAACCTTAGACGGTTCACACACCTTTGAACGTCTTAATCCATCAGCAGGTTTAACCTATCAAGCCTTAAGTAATCTCAATCTATACGCCTACAGTGAATCAACCCGTACACCGTCACCGATGGAACTGAGTTGTGCTGATCCTGCCGCGCCTTGTAAATTACCCAATTCATTTGTTGCCGATCCAGACTTAAAACAAGTAGTTGCCAAAACGTGGGAAACAGGCGTTCGAGGTGATTTAGACGAATTATTAGGCAAAGGCGATTTAAAATGGAATTTAGGTTTTTTCCATACTATCAATCATGACGATATTATTTTCCGTCGTGATGCAGCCAGTAACATTATTAGTCAAGGCTATTTTTCCAATGTTGGCAAAACCCGCCGTTATGGTATCGAAGCGGGAACGAATGTCGATTATATGGTATTGAAGCGGGAACGAATGTCGATTACCCACAACTGTTCAGCTCCATTGATGATTGGCATTTTTCCGCTAATTACACTTATTTGAACGCACGGTTTTTGAGTCCATTTGATACCGTCAATCCATTAGCATCCGATGAAGCCATTGTTGTCAATGCAGGTTCAAAAATTCCAGGGCTACCAGAACATATTTTTAAAGCGGCGGTCGGTGTCGATTTATGGCAAAAACTATCTGTCGGCGTTAATGGCGAATACAGTGGCGACCGTTATCTGCGTGGTGATGAAGCGAATCGTAATTCCAAATTAATGGGTTATTGGTTATTTAATGCTACCGCTGAATATAAAGTCACCAAAAACTTTACTGTGTTTGGCAAATTAGACAATATTTTTGACAAACGCTATTACAGTTTTGGCGCGTATGGTGATGCTACTCAGGTGTTAGGTAATGACTACAATGACGGACGTTTTGTCTCACCGGGTATGCCCAGAGCCGGCTGGGTTGGTGTGCGTTTGAGTATGTAACTGTACTGTAGGCGCGACTTGTCGCGTAATGCGGATGACATGTAAAAGCACGTTAGCGAATACACCTATTCAAACCACCGAGGTTTTTAAAACCTCGGTGGTTTTGTCACTTAAGCGATATTAAAATACGGCGGCATGTCGTTGATATACGCCATGTACATGGCATCTGCCATTGTCCATAATACATCTAATTTGAATTTTAAAATTTGTACCATGCGATCTTGTTGTTCGCGGGTTTTGTACCAGTCTAGGGTAATGGCTAAACCGTGTTCTACATCGCGGCGAGCTTCGGTTAAGCGTTTGCGAAAATAGATATAGCCTTCTTGTTCGACCCACGGGTAGTGTTCTGGCCAATTGTCTAAGCGTTGTTGGTGAATTTTTGGGGCGAATAGTTCAGTGAGTGAAGAGCTTGCGGCTTCGTGCCATTCGGCTTTGCGGGCAAAATTAACATAAGCATCAACAGCGAAACGGACTCCGGGTAGAACGTGTTGCTCTGAGAGTAATTCTTCACGCGTTAAGCCGACTGCGATACCCAGTTGTATCCATGCTTCAATACCGCCGACATCACCGGGGTGTCCATCGTGATCTAGGATGCGTTGTGTCCATTTGGCGCGGGTTTCACGGTCTGGGCAATTGGCGAGAATATTGGCATCTTTGATGGGAATGCTGGTTTGGTAATAAAAACGGTTGGCGACCCAGCCTTGTAGTTGGGCTTTGGTGAGTTTACCTTCATTCATCAGCGTATGGTAGGGATGATGAATGTGGTAATACTTTTCCATACCGCGTAGGGCGGCTTCAAATTCTGCTTTTGTCCAAGCGGGTTGGTTATTGCTCATAATGTAGTTATCCTTTGGAAGGTTAGCCCTATCAGGTTTTAAAAACTTGATAGGGCTTGATT
>NQJH01000073.1 GCA_002256685.1 Methylococcaceae bacterium NSP1-2
CATAAAGAAAAATCGTTTCCAAATATCAAATTCGGCTAAATTGTAAGAAACTTGTTCGTCCATTGTGTATTAACCTCGGTTCATAATGTCGCGCAAATCCAGTGCTGCCGCATTGGCACGCGCTATGTAATTTGCCATTGATAGAGAGTAGTTAGCAAAAAGCCCATAGCCATCACCGTTTAAAACCATTGGGCTTAAAATGGGAGTCAAGGCATTTTCTAAGGCTTTAATCATAATATCGACGGTACGCATCGCGCGTTTGTCGAGCAGAATGTCTTTAAAGTCGTGTTTGATGGCTCTTAGGATGTGTAATAACGCCCAACTTGCACCACGTGCTTCATAAAAAACGTCGTCGATTTCTAGCCATGACACTTTGGCTAAGGGTGTACCTTGTTTGTCTGCTTCTTCTCTTTCCAATTCGGTCAAACCAGGTCCATAGTTAGCTCCTGAGCTATTAGCGGCTAAACGTGTAGACAGACCACCCAAGCGTTTAATAACCACCTCGGTGTATTGCCACAAGTTATCGGCTCTGGAATAAAACTGCGCTTGTTTAACGTTACCACCGTATTTTTGCAGTCGTGCCATGTACTTATGCAGAGCTTCAATGCCTTTTTCATATTCGGCTTCGGTGGATGGCAATGCCCATGAGTCATTTTCGTAGTAGAAATAAGGCTCAGCAATCGCTAAATCAGGGTCTTCAGCGGACTGTGATTGGTCTCTAGCAAAATGGTTTCTTAACGCGGAAGTCGCATCACGCAACATAACCAGCGCACCGTATTCCCAATTAGAAATGTTGTCTAACAACACGCCCGGAGGGGCAACGTCGTTGGTGATATAACCACCACTTTTATGCAATAGCAATTCAGCAATATGCGCTAGGGTATTGGTGTACACATAGCCGATAGGCATATTGGTGGTATCGGTTGCTTTTGCCCGTTCTTGTGCTGCGTCTAAGATGTTGAACTGATCTGGTTCTCGTCCCCACCACGCACCTAATACGATCAGGACGAATACAACAATGAGGGCAAAAACACCAAAGCCCCAGAGTATGCCTTTAGATTTTGTATCGTCGTACAGTGAGTCGCTTGCCGCCATTTCCAGTATCCTGTAGGAGAAGTATTGTTTGCGTGAGAAAACGAATAGCTTGTAAATAAAAATAATTCACATGGTAGCAGGTTTTTTGCTTTTTTGCTTATTCAGCAAGTGACAAATCACGATTTATGCTTTAAAAAAGAGCATGAATTACCAGATTTTTTGCCACCATTGATTATCAGTGGGTTCTGTTTTAGTCACATCATCGAAATCTAATATCAGCTAACTGCCAGCCTGTTAGTTCAGCCAACGTTTTGGCTTCTTGTTCATGGCGTTCAGCTGATTGTTTAAAATAGGTTTTTGCCGCTTCACATTGTTCTGGATTGCCTTGTCACGCTGATGTGGCAACAAAAAATTTCATACCCTGTTTAATATAAGGCTGTAATGCCGCACTTGCACTGTCTGGAATTTTATAACCATTCCTTTAATCACAGGGTGTACCCACAATGTCGAGCTACGCAATAACAAGCACCACCCGAAACAGGTGATAATCGCGCTTAAAAACCCAAAGTGTTGAAGTTTAAACTGGCGTAAAAATAGCCACTGTGTTGTTAAACCAGAGGTGAAGGTCAAAACGATTTGCGCGGGTAATAAACTGAAATCTCGAAACCATACGCCCGATAACAACAGGCTTGCCATAATCAGCAATTGCCAAAGGCGAATGTCTAGCTGTGGAATACGCATTGTATCTACCTATAGCGTGGGAACTCCGCTGTTGACGCTGGTGCATCTGTGCCAGAATAGAAATTATCAAAGACAGGAGAAACACCTTCTGCCTTATAATCGACGATGTGAACATAGGCAAGTAAGCCCGTTCTGCCACTGATAAATTCACCGTCTTCGGGTGCATAAATACGGTCAGTATAGCCAGTGCCATTCCATAGCTTTATCGCCTGCCCTGTGCTTTTATCAATGATTTGCCCCCAAAGTCCACCAGCCGCTGACCAAAATTTTAACCGATAATCGCCAGAAGGGTCTGGTGCGGGTAACATCACACGACTTTTTGCCAGAAAGAGGGGGAAATGGATGCCACCCACACTTTTCACTATCATCAATTTGCGTGAATTTGGGTTGCCGTCTCGATCATTTCTCAACAGCAAGGCGTAACCTTTGGGCAGAAAAAATGACGGCACTGGCTCTTGTAACCGCGCCACCAGTCCAATGTCTTCGCCCCAGTTATAAGTCCAATTCAACAAATCGACTTCAACGTGGAATTTGCTATGCGCTGGCTCTTTCATATTGATACTAGCAATGCGCCCCGGACTGATTAGGCTACCCCATGAAGATTCCATTTTATAAGCCACACTACCCGATTCGATAGGAAATGAAAACTTACCCAATGTCGGATTGTAATACAGCCAACCATCATCAATACCGTCATTGAAATCGTCAAAAGTAGCCGCCTGTACGCTAGAAATGCACCAAGCTAATACTAAAATAAAGATGAATTTAGAATTCAATTTCATAACCTTACGCGATGTTCGACTTTTATATTAATGAGTTGAAGGCATGACGGCAGAAGCGTAGAGTTATTTTTGAACAAAAGAAATAATGAAACGGAGAGTCATCATGCCAGTAGAAGACTTTATCATTACCGTTTATTGCTGTATAGCCGATAGTTATGTGGACACATGACAAGTTCATTAAGAAGCCTAGGATTTCAAACGAAGCTGAGCGATGCAGAGGTGATAACGATGGAAATAGTCGGTGAGTTTATGGGAAAAGACACGGATAAGGGGCTGTGGCGATATTTTCACAGTCATTGGCATGATTGGTTTCCGAACTTAGGTTCACGCGCAAACTTTGTTAAGCAGCGTGCAAATTTATGGCTGATAAAGGAGCAGATACTGAGACGGTTAGCCCATAACATGGGGGCGTATGATGACCGACTTCATCTCATTGATGGTTTTCCCATGCCCGTTTTTCAGATAACGCGAGCCGCTAAAAGCCATTGTTTTCAAGGAGAAGCAGGCTATAGCTATTGCGCAGCTAAAGATAAAAAGTATTACGGTTTTGAAGGACACATTATTATTAATAGTCAGGGTATTCTTAGTGGCTTTACGTTTGGTTGATGAGTGCGATGTGGTTCAAGACATGACAGATGGCATCAGTGGCTTATTGATTGGCGATAAAGGCTATATTCGCCCTTTACTCACTGAAGAACTTAAGTGGCAGGACATTGATTTACAAACGCCTTTGCGAAAAAACAGGAACGATTCGCGCCCTAAAGCCTTTGTTAAACAACTCCTGTCCATTCGACGACTCGTTGAAACCGTCATTGGTCAACTCTCTGAGCGGTTTCATATCGAAAAACACGAGTCCGTGACCTTTGGCATTTTACCAATCGTTTTATTCGTAAGTTGCTTGCTCATACTATTAGCGTATTTTTAACAATTACCTAGGACAACAACTTCTGCAATTTGAAGCCTTAGTTCACGTTTGAAAGTTGAGCATCGCGTAACTTTTTAAACGTGTAGCCAAAGGCGAATATTTAAGCTAGATACCAATAAGTTTGTAGGATGATGATATGGACTCCTCTCTGCTCCTGACGGTGTCATAATGCACCTAGGTTAAACTTCGGAACGAAGAGGAGTCCGAAATGAATAATAGCGTAGTGGGCTTAGAACCTGTTCAAAATCTTCTTTAAAACCTTGATAATAGAGGCATGAGAAAAAAATATCCAAGTGACCTAAGTCGAGAACTGTTTGCCGAACACAACGAAAAGCTGAAAGACTTGGATAAGGAGATTAAAAACCAAGACCACCGCATTGGTCGCTTGTGCAACCAAAACCAACGCAGCAAACGATTTTTGAATGTGCCAGACGTGGGTGTCATCATCGCAACCATGATTGCCGCCGATATAGGTGACGGCAAAGGTTACGTCAGTAGTCGAGACTATGCTGCCAGCTTGGGTGTTGTCCCCAAACAGCAGAGCAGCGGTGACAAACAAGTTTACTTAGGTGTCAGTAAGCGTGGCAATCGCTACATTCGCACGATGCTCATTCACGGCGCGCGATCGGTACTGAAAACCTGTAGTTTTTGGGTAAACTAGCTACGGTTTAAAACGGTGAATGAAGTGACCTTTTTCTTTTGAAATTGTATCTTCCAGCATGAGGTCTATTTTGGCTCTTAACAACTAAACAACGTTAGTGAAATGCTGTATGACTTTATGGCGTTCGTCATACAGCGATCAATAAATTCAGCATATTAAATAATCATAGTGATTTTTCTAACAGAATGTTGCAAGCTGGAAAAAAGCGGTTCCAGATTAGCATAAGGTTTAATGATAACAGCCAGTATGGCTTCCGCTCCTACATGAATTAAGACAATTTGATGTTTCGTGCATTTAATTAACACCTGATTCAACACGCCGCTCGCACATTTCTCTGAGGTTTGTTTTCCCAGTAAAAACGCACTAGCGCAGATTGCCCCGACATCATCACTATCTACATGGTGGGGCAAGGTTGCCGCTATTACTAAACCATCAATGGATACCAGCACGGATGCTTCAATATCGACAGACGAATTATCCAAGTCATTTAGATGGAGGAGTATGTTTTTATACATAGTTTTATTCCTAATGGGTTATGTTTTAGAATCAAGCACACAATTTATCGGCTACTTTCTGATATTGACTTATTTCTATTTCGTCTATCAATGCGGATAGCAATAACAAAACATCTTTTTTAGCGCGAGCATCGATACGCATGATAGGAAAAGAGTCTCCGCGTTCATTCAAATAGGTTTGATAAGTCTGTAATGAGGGAGAATTTGATTCATCAATATGGGTAATACCGATAACAGCGGGATGATGTATTAAAAATCTTGCATTGAAATTGAGATAATAATCGAGGTCTTGTAACGGGTTTTCCTGTGAATTATCAATGAGAATAATCAGCCCCAAGGCGCCTTCGCACAAAATATGGCTCATAAAATCAAAGCGTCTTTGACCGGGTGTGCCGTAAAGATAGAGTTTTTCATTTTCATTGCGCGTTAACTCGCCATAGTCCATCGCAACGGTAGTGGTTAATTTTTTTCGTAATACTGACGATTCGCTTGATTTCACCTCCGTTGACACAGCAACTACTTCGCTAAGCTGGTTAATAGCAAGTGTTTTTCCCGCGCCAACATTACCCGTAAAAATAATTTTTTTTCTATTCAATGACATGACACACCACCTTTTAAGTTAAAAATAAATAACTTTCCTGCTCTACAATCTTCGATTAACTTTGAAAGCTAACGAATGGTGACAATAAAAAATATTAATAGACATCTAATATTTTCGTTGATGTACATCATAAAGACCCTTACATTTTTAATGAAACGTTAATATTAGATGTCTATTTGTAATAATGAGATATACATCAATCTCTCAGCGTATATAAAAACTGAATTTCGTAGACAGATAGTCAAGATCGCACTCTATTTTGTTATTAAAAAATGTCAATATGATGACAAAATGATGCTCGCGACTGAAATAAGCGAATCCCTGCCTACACGCTTATTTAATGTATGCCCACAATAGTTGCTTCTCAGTTAAAATGCTCTTATTTTGCTTTAGGCTAGTTCATGCGTATTCACTTACTGCCCACTCAACTGATTAACCAAATTGCGGCGGGCGAAGTTGTAGAAAGACCCAGTACCGTTGTCAAAGAATTGTTAGAAAACAGCTTTGATGCGGGCGCGACACACATTACTATTGATATAGAACAAGGTGGGACTCGGCTGATAAAAATCAGGGATGATGGCTGTGGCATTATTAAAGAAGATTTACCGTTAGCCTTATCACGTCATGCCACCAGTAAAATTGCTAACTTAGAAGACTTAGAGCATGTTACCAGTATGGGTTTTCGCGGTGAAGCTTTGCCCAGTATCAGTTCCGTTGCCCGATTAACCTTGATTTCACGCGTTGCCGATGCCGCATGTGCGTGGCGTGTCAGTGCCGATGGCTCAGAACAACACGTTGATCCAGAACCCGACCCGCATCCACAAGGCACAACAGTTGAAGTGCGGGATTTGTTTTATAACACCCCTGCGCGGCGCAAATTTTTAAAGACTGAAAAAACCGAATTTGCCCATATTGAAGCCTTATTACAAAAACTGGCTCTCAGTCGTTTTAATATTGGCTTTACGCTAACGCACAATCAAAAAGAAATCCTCAAACTAAAACCTGCCGACAGCGAAGTTGAAAAAGAATACCGTGTAGCCAGTATTTGCGGGGCTGAATTTATCGCTAATGCGGTAAAAATTGAGGTTGCCGCGTCGGGCTTACAACTCACAGGCTGGGTGAGTTTGCCGACTTTTTCACGCAGTCAGCCCGATATGCAGTTTTTTTATGTCAATGGGCGGTTAATACGCGATAAATTAGTGTCTCATGCGGTGAAACAAGCCTATCACGATGTATTATTTTCAGGGCGACATGCGGTATTTGTTTTATACCTTACCCTAGACCCACACTTAGTTGATGTGAATGCGCACCCTGCTAAACTGGAAATTCGTTTTAGAGAAGGTCGATTAGTACATGACTTTTTATTCAGTGCTTTGCATCGGTCATTGGCACAAATAAGACCTGCCTCTAGTCATCTTCCTACGCTGAGTGATAGCGGATTATTTACAAATACTACCCCGCCAACAGCATCACAATCACCCGCTTATTATCCGAGAGAGCAAACTTCACTGCCGTTTACTGTCACTGAAACCCTACAGGCTTATTCAGCCTTACACCCAAAAGACGACAGCGTAGTCGCATTGCCTCAACCCAGCACCTCAGCCATTCCGCCACTAGGTTTTGCCATCGCGCATTTACACGACATTTATATTTTGTCGCAAACCGCTAACGGCATTGTGTTAGTCGATGCTCATGCCGCTCATGAACGCATTACTTACGAACGTTTAAAACAGCAATATCAACAAGGTACAATTCCCAGTCAGCCGTTATTGCTACCGATTAAACTCACTGTCAGTGCCGCAGAAGCCGAGTTAGTCGAACAACAGCACGATTTTTTTATGTCGCTGGGTTTTGAACTCACGCGTTCAGGATTGGAAACCATCGTATTACGCGCCAGCCCTGCCTTATTAGCAGGAACAGATGTCGCAGGTTTGTGTATTGATGTCTTAGCGGACATCAATGCTCAAGGCATGAGTCATCGAATACAAACTGAATCCAATGAGTTATTAGCAACCATAGCCTGTCACAGTGCTGTGCGTGCCAATCGCCGTTTGACCATCGCTGAAATGAATGCTTTGTTGCGTGACATGGAACAAACCGAACGGAGCGGGCAATGTAATCACGGTAGACCGACGTGGGTAGAATTATCCAAGCAAGACCTTGATAAATTTTTTCTGCGGGGTCAATAAATGTTCAGATCTGCGAGGTTTTAAAAACCTTGTATGTTAAACACCAAGCAACATAATAAGATTTTATTAGCTCAGGAGGGCTACTAAAAAAGAGGAAAGGCAGACCGATAAAACCTTGGTTGATAGACTCAAACCGTCTGCGAGCGCAGGTCGCCTTTCCTTACTTTTTATATCTCGAACAGTTGCGAGGAACGTTAAGCGATTCCGT
>NQJH01000420.1:0-2066 GCA_002256685.1 Methylococcaceae bacterium NSP1-2
CCTTTGGATAAGATTTCAATAATCCAATCGGGTGCGCCTAAACAACCTTTGCTATCCAATTTTTTAGGATCACAGATGACACATAAGTCTGGTTGAACAACCGTGTAAATGTCTTTATTGGCTTTGGCTGATTTTGTTAAGTCCAGTAAACGCACATCAAACGGCGCGGCAAATAAGCGACAAGTCTTATGTCTAAAATAATTAAAACATAAACCGTGCAGTTGCCCTGAAATACTTTGATGTTTCAAATTAGGTGCGGGCGACATCAACATGACTTTGCCCTTGATGAGCTCCACCGTTTGATTCAATCGCCATGTTAAATAATCAGCGTAGGTGTAGGTGCTGTTTAAATCCAATTGTGAGAGTCGGGTGATTTTAGTCATGTTTTTTGTCGCCTATATATAAAGGAGTAAATTGGTGGCGAGTAGAGCGTTTTTTATTCAACACGACCTACTCGGTTTTACAACAATGTTCCACGTGGAACATTGTGATTTACTCAAGTTGCTATTATAACCGCATCGGCATGACAATAAATTTATACGCACAGCCTTCGGGTTCGTCGATAAAACAACTGCTGGCGTTGCTGGCGATAGTTAAGACAGCAATATCAGAATCCAGATTTGAGACCGCATCGAGTAGGTATTGGGCATTGAAGGCGATGGATAATGGATCGCCTGAGTATTCAATGGCTAATTCTTCTTCTGCTTCGTCATGTTCAGGATTGTGAGTGCTGATGCGTAGACTATCGCTGGTCATATCAAAGGTTACGCCTTTGAATTTTTCATTGGATAAAATCGCTACTCTTGTTAATGCGTTTTTAAGTGTTTTTCAATGTGAATTTTATTAAAGAATTCTTGTTGAAATACTTTGCCAAAATCGGGATATTTTGAATCAACTAGCTTGGCTGAGAAGACTAAGTTTTTGATAAATATACGAATATTGTTGCTAGAAAATTCTACTTTTAATTCTGCTTCGGGATCATCAAGTAGGCGATTAAGTTCTAAAACGCCTTTTCTGGGTAAAATAATTCGCGCTTCAAAACCTGTTGCTTGTTCTAATTGGTCTTCATAAATGGATAAACGGTGTCCATCGGAGGCAACTAATTCTAAACGGCTGTTAGAAATATGCAGTAATAAACCGTTTAAATAATACCTAACATCTTGATTTGCCATACAAAATAAGGTTTTATCAAGTGCTTTTTTAAATTGACCTGCTGTGATGAAAAATTGGTTTTCTAATTCGGCTTCGGCAAATTCTGGGTAATTGTCTGCTGGTAAACAGCTTAGAGAAAAACGACTGCGACTAGAGGCTATTTTGATTTTATCGTCATGTTGTTCAATGGTGATTTCTGCGCCACTGGGTAATAACCGACATATATCTAAAAATTTTCTAGCGGGTACTGTAATTGCGCCTGTGGTTGCAGAGTCGATGTTAATTTTAGCAATGAGCTGAATTTCTAAATCTGTTCCCGTTAATGTCAACTGATTGTCGTTAATGACGATTAACACATTGGAGAGTATCGGCATAGTTTGTCGTTTTTCTATCACACTAACGATTTGTTGTAACGGTGTTAAAAGTTGTTCGCGATTAATTATAAATTTCATATTAAAGATCTTTCTATTATTACTATTAAGGAGCGGTTTTTTTGTGGATAACTTTTTTATCTATTATTACTATTAAGGAGCGGTTTTTTTGTGGATAACTTTTTTAATTTATTTAAAATCAAATAGTTAAGACTGTTTTTACCTGTGGATAACCCTGTGGATAAGCTGTGTATAACTTGTGCATAACTTTTGTTAATTATTTATCCACAAGTTATACACAGAGTTATCCACAGGTAAAGCACACTTTATCCACAAAGTTATCCACAACGACGGTGATTGAAAAATAATGACTGAATGGACTTATACACACTGAGGCATTTAAGAAAATGTACCATAATTCACCAAGATTTAGACGGGAAGTTCATAGCTTGTACAATTTACGTTTACGCCAAAAAGTAGCGCGACTCATGCCGAGTAACTGGGCGGCAGGTGTCACCTTGCCATTGCTTTGTTCGAGTGCTT
>NQJH01000420.1:2095-2447 GCA_002256685.1 Methylococcaceae bacterium NSP1-2
CCATTGCTTTGTTCAAGTGCTAGCCGAATAGCAGTGGCTTCTTGTTCGGCGGATAGGGTTAAGTTGGGTTTGACCGTTTGTACCACGGTGACGGGGCGAGGTTCTCTAAATTCAGGGGGCAGTTCGGTTAAACGTAATGTTGTGCCACGTCCAACGGCAAACGCATATTCCACGACATTTTGTAATTCTCTGACATTACCTAACCACGGATAATCGAGTAGAGTGCGCATGGCGAGCGGTTCAATTTTTTCGATTTTTCTAAAGTTGGCGGCATTGTGTTGGTGAATAAAATGCCAGATTAATAATCCAATATCTTCACGTCGTTCTCGAAGTGGTGGTAGAAAGATTGGCA
>NQJH01000074.1 GCA_002256685.1 Methylococcaceae bacterium NSP1-2
ACAAACCGCTGTGCCAATGCTAGGCGGTACAATTGTTGCCATCACCGCCTTTGCCGCGATTGGTACATCACAAGATTCTACTGGTGAGTATTGCCGCACCCTATTCAGCGTTATTTTATTTTCGTTGACGCTAAGTTGGCTAACCGCTGTGACTTGTACGCCGCTGTTGTGTAAAACCTTTCTTAAAGTCACACCCAGTGCGGCGGATGGCACAGAAGAGGAAGACCCCTATTCCAAAGGTTTTTATTTAACCTATAGTAAATTCTTGGCGTTGTGTATTCGTTTTCGCTGGATAGTGGTGGCTGTTGCAGTCGGGCTATTTATGGCGGCAATGATCGGTTTTGGTTCTGTTAAAAACAGCTTCTTTCCTGATTCTACACGCCCGCAGTTTTATGTGGATTTATGGTTTCCTGAAGGCACAGATATTCGAGAAACTGAAAAACGGCTAAAAATTGCCGAAGCCGCGTTAAAAAAACACCAAGGTGTTACCCATTTGAGTAGCTTAATCGGCGGCAGTCAGACCCGTTTTTTATTGACTTATACCCCAGAAAAATCATACCCCAGTTTTGGGCAGATTTTGGTGGATGTCGATGACTATGCACGCATTAAAGACATGGCTCCGCAAATACAAAAAGAGATGGAAAGCTTATTTCCCGATGTGATTGCCAATGTCCGCCTATTTGTTTTAGGGCCATCGAGTGGTGGCAAAATTCAGTTACGACTGTATGGCGCGGATGCCGAAGAACTCAGAAATTTAGCGGGTAAAGCAGAAAATATTTTACTGAATGAACCCACTGCCAGAGCAGTACGCAATGAATGGCGCGAGAAAGTCAAAGTGGTTAGACCGCAAATAGCCGAAACCCAAGCGCGTAAAATTGGCATCGGCAGACCTGAAATTGCGCAAACAATGGAAGCGACATTCCAAGGTACTAGAGTTGGTATTTATCGAGAACAAGATGAATTACTGCCGATTTTAGCGCGTGCACCAATGGCAGAGCGCATTGATTTGGATAGTCTGGATGGTATTCAAATCTGGAGTCCTGCGGCTAGAACCATGATTCCAATGGGGCAAGTGGTTTCTGGTTTTGATACCGAATTTGAAGACCCTTATATGTGGCGATTGGATAGACGCAAAATGATCCGCATTCATGCTGATCCGCGTGAAGGTTTACCCAGTGAATTATTCGCCAAAGTGAAAGCCAACATTGAGCAAGCCGTGGGTGTCGATACGGCGGCGATAGTCGGTCATGAAGTGGATGCCGCCGACTTTACTAATAAAACCCTGACCGTTAAAGAAAATGATCTTTGGGCTATTAAAGGTAAACCCGGTTATTACATGGCGTGGGGCGGCGAAGCGGAAGACTCAGCGCGTGCTAATACCAGTTTAGCAGGCTCAATACCGATGTTTTTTGGCATCATGGTATTTATTGTGCTGGCATTGTTCAACTCGATTAAAAAGACGCTGGTTATCTGGCTGACTGTGCCGTTAGCGGTTATTGGGGTCACGGTGGGTTTATTGAGTTTTAGCCAGCCGTTTGGTTTTATGGCATTGTTAGGATTGATGAGTTTATCGGGCATGACTATCAAAGCCGCTATCGTGCTAGTCGATGAAATTGATGTGCAGTTGGCACAAGGTGCAACCCCTTATCAAGCGGTGATGACTTCGGGTGTGAGTCGTTTAATGCCTGTGGCTATGTCATCAGGGACAACCATGCTAGGTATGATTCCGTTATTTACCGATGCTTTTTTTGTCTCGATGGCAGTCACCATTGTGTTTGGTTTAGGCTTTGCCACCGTGTTAGTTCTTATCATTGTCCCCGTGTTTTACAGCCTCTTTTTTAATATCAAAGCAGACGATAAAACCGAGCAACCACTTAATCTGGTAAAAGGATGATGAGCATGAATCACAAAAAATTAACCACGCTAGCAAGCATCATTTCAGCTTTGTTAATCAACAGCGGTTGCAGTTTAGTCGGACCTGATTATGTTGAACCCAGTGCTGCGATTGAAAAAGACTGGGTTAGCGCGAACAATCCGAAATTAAAACAACGTAATGCTCAGTTAGCCACTTGGTGGAAAGTATTTAATGATCCCATATTGGATAAATTGATTACCGAAGCCCGTTCACAAAATTTAGACCTGCAAACGGCTGGTGTGCGTATTTTTGAAGCCCGCGCTCAATTGGGTATTGCGGTCGGTAGTGAATATCCACAAACGCAACAAGCCAATGGTAATGTTACTCAGCAACAGATCAGTGCGTTCGCCCCCAATACCACCTCAATAATAGACCGTGTCTTTGCGTCAACGGGCATTGGTTTAAGTGTCGGCTGGGAATTAGACGTATGGGGGCAACTCAGACGCGGTGTCGAAGCCAGCCAAGCCAACTTGGATGCGTCGATTGCCAATTACGACGATTGATACGAGTGGCTAATGAGAACGTCAAAATTCAACAACGCACGGTAGAAATTGCCAAAGCCTTGTTTGACGGCGGTGCGATTAATGAAATGGATTATTTGCAAGCCGTGGCCTTGTTGAACAACACCCGCGCCACGATTCCGCCTGTTGAAAATCAACTACGGCAAACTAAAAATGCCTTGAGTGTGTTGTTAGGTAAACCTGTTGGCAGTATTGATTCATATCTTACGCAAAACAAACCGATACCTGTCGCGCCTATTCAAGCTGCCATTGGTGTGCCTGCTGAAATGCTACGCCGCCGTCCAGATATTCGCCTCGCTGAACGAAAACTCGCGAGTCAAAGTGCTTTAATTGCGCTCACTTATGCCACCGTAGGCGGGAGCACCCTTGGTCGCTTGTTTGATGCCCGAAGTTTTCAATATTCCATCGGACCCAGTGTGTCATGGAATTTATTTAATTATGGGCGTATTAAAAACCAAGTCCGCGTTGAAGATGCCCGTTTTCAAGCTCTCATTAGCACTTATCAAAACACGGTAATCAATGCAGAAAAAGAAGCCGAAAACGCGCTATCTGGTTTCGTCAACGCGCAAAAACAACGTCAAGAATTACAAAAAAGCTATGAGACAGCCAAGCGTTCAGTCGAACTATCGCTGTATCAATATCAAGAAGGCAAACCGCCAAGCGTTCAGTCGAACTTTCGCTGTATCAATACCAAGAAGGCATCGTTGACTATCAACGGGTTTTAGATTCGCAACGTAGCCTATTTAGCACCCAAGACGCACTAACGCGGAGTAATAGCGAGATTACTGTCAACCTCATCAATTTGTACAAAGCGGTCGGTGGCGGTTGGGAAACGCGCATTGAACAAGATTTTGTTCCCGCAGCGGTAAAAAAACAAATGACAGATCGTACTGATTGGGGTGGTTTGGTGATTTAATGAAATCAGGTAAACTGGATTTACCCGAACAGGAAAAAAATAAAAAATGGCGTGCGCCTGATTGGTAAACAAGGGCTAAAGGTTAAATCATGGGTTTATTTACATCAACTATCGAAAAAATGGGACGCTACGGCTTTCTGCTAGTATCCATGTGCTTAATGATAGGGCTAAAACCGTTTTTAACTAATCTCGTAGAAGAAGCTTTGTTAGCCGATGTATTCTTTACCTATGTATTAATTTCGGGTATTTATGCCTTAGATCGAGAACCAATCGCTTTTCGTATTTCTTGTGGATTAATGGCAGTAGTTATCATTTTAAAAGTGCTACATCATACGATAGGGAAAATTCACTACCTGCATATAGTAGAGCTGATACTTATCATACTATTTATCATGCAGATATTGTCGATAACCTTAAAACACATCCTCATAAAACAAGATGTCACCACTGATATAGTGATGGGCGGCGCGTGTACCTTTATATTACTAGGTTTTATTTGGGCTTATGCCTATTATTTGTTAGAAACCATATACCCTAACTCAATAAAAGCTGCTAGCCCATTAAGTAACGACCCTTCCGATTACATCTATTTCAGCTTTGTTACGCTCACCTCAACGGGTTATGGTGACATACTTGCTATCTCACCAAAAGCACGCGGATTGTCCATACTCGAAGCAATTATTGGACAACTCTACCTAGCCATCATGATTAGCCGCTTAGTCAGTTTGCATATTTCAGATTCACGGCATAAATAGAATTTACACGCCTAGGGCTGACGTGGCTGATCCAGTGCTAGTCGAACTGCATAAAAGATTTGAACCAAATTTGTTGAGTTAAAAGAGGTGTAACATGACCAAAATCATCGAAAAGGAAAAAGAACGGATACGAAAAGTAGCGCGTCTACTCCATGATGGGGCTAAGCGCGTGAGAATTCTTCGTTCCATTGACTGGTCTCCGCCAGTTAAACAAGATTTTTTTGCTAAAAATGCTAAAGAATTACCAGAAATTAATTATCCCAGCTTTGATGCAAAACCCACCATCGACATCATTCGTGAAGCACGCCGAATGATTATTCCCATTTCTCCCATCGACCAGTGGCTGGAGCGGCAGGCGACGGCAAGTCTACGGCGAACCTACCGCTCCGTTGCGTTACATTCCCGTTACCTCACTGGAACTTGCACAGAATATTCAAGACACTATTGACCAGCTCGCCCGTATTGATTTGGGTGTTGCACCATGCGCCCATCTTTCTGCCGAAGACGTTGCACGCGATATTCAGCAAGCAGTCAGTCACCATTTCGGGAAAGATGCACCTAAAGTAACGCTAGTGGATACGCTGTCTGCCAATGCCCTAGCCACTGCTGACGAAATTCGTATTCGGCGTGATGCCCGCTTCACCGATAGGGATGCTGTGCAGTTACTAAACCACGAGGCTTATATTCATGTAGCAACCTCTCTTAATGGTCGTATTCAAACCGACCTACCAATTCTCAGCGCGGGGCATCCAAGCACCACGCGTACTCAAGAGGGTCTTGCCGTGTTCGCAGAAATTATTAGCGGCACGATGGAATTGGATCGACTGCGGCGGCTCGCAGACCGCGTGTTTGCCATTCAGATGGCAGTCGAAGGCGCGGATTTTCTGGAAGTGTATAACTATTTTCTTGAACGGACAGGTAATGCCGATCAGTCTTTTGAAAATGCGCGGCGGGTATTTCGAGGTGGAGTTATTACCGGTGGTGCACCTTTCACAAAGGATGTCGTCTATCTCTTCGGACTGTTGCAAGTAAGTAATACGATTAATGCCATTTTCTCGGCAGGACGTTCCGACTGCTTGCGGCTATTATTCTGTGGCAAATTGGATATACAAGATATTCCCGCACTGTGCGAGTTAGCGGCTATGGGGCTTTGCCGCCCAGCCCGTTATTTACCGCCGTGGGCAAGTGATTTGCGTTCATTACTGGCATTACTGACTTATTCCACGTTTATGAATAAGCTTAATCTTGAACCGATGGTTGCTGTGGTTCAGAAACTCCTAGAAAATGCACCCATTGTCGAGTTTCCCGTCGAAGAATAAATGGCTCAGGACGCAAATAATTCAGGAGTACAAACCTAGGTTTGTACTCCAAAGTTACTGCTTAATAACTGACTCGAATCCCCACTTCACCACTACGTCCTGCATCAGGGGCAAAATTACGCAGGTAAGAGGTTGAATTGCGAATATTTTCATTCAATAGATTTTTAGCATTAGCAAAAACCATGATGTCAGCATCGGCAACACTGGCAATATGGTATTGCGCACCTAGATTCAGCAATAAATAACTAGCGGTGCTGGTTTCATTTGCACCCGCGTGTGTTTGGGCTTCGCCGCGTGTTAAACGGGCGTTGGTGCTAAAGTCAGACTTTTCATAACTCAGTTGTAAACCGTAGCGTAACGGTGGCATTCTTGGTACATCACCGCCTTTGTTGAACGTGCCGCGTGTGTAATCACTAAACAAACTTAAATCCACTAAGCCGTAATTATTTTCCATGATTGGAAATTTCAGTTGTGCTTCATAGCCTTTGAAAGTCGCGCCAGCTTGTTGGCTTATTTCGACAGGAATACAGGGTTCATCGAGTGCGCAAGCATCCGTGAAATCACCCGCATCGGTGTTAAACAAATAATCTGCCCGTTGCTGATAAATGTAATTACTGACCCAGTTATGAAATACATTTACTTCTGCATTCATCCAATCGCTATTAAAGCGGTAAGCCAAATCCAGATTATTGGAAAATTCTTTGCCTAAGTTGGCGTTGCCTAATTCATAACTACGCGAGGCTTCATGAACGCCGTCATAAAATAGTTCTTGGATTAACGGAGCGCGTTGTGAATGGGTATAGGCTAAGCTAAGCTGATGTTGTTTATTGACTTCCCATAATGCAGACATTGAACCGCTGATCGGTAAATAAGTGAGACTGTTGATATTTTCTGGGCTTATTGTTACCCATTCGCCACGTCCGCCTAGTTCGTAAGTGACCGCGCCGTGTTTATAGGACTCAACGGCAAATAAACCGTAACTATCAATGTTAGATTTTGGCACTAACGGCGCAGAACCATCGGCATTAATCGCTGAAAACTCAGTATTAGTCGATTGAAAACCCAGCGTGCCGGTTAATGCGCCGATAGGTCGCTGTTCCAATTCCAAACGACTGGCGTAGGATTTATTTAAAAAGTGCGTGGCAGGTTGACCACCGTCTAATTCGGTATGTTGATAATCGGTATAGCCAAACTTCATTTTAAGTTTTTCAGCAAAGGCAAATGGCTGATTCAGTTGGGCTTTAAAATCGTATTTAGTTTGCTTTAAATCCACAGTAACCGGGGCTTCGCCTGTGCCATCGGACGGAATGCCGTAATTTTTTTCTAATTGATTAATGGACGCACCCACTAACCCCGTTTCGCCTATCATGGAAACACCGACTGAACCACCGCGTGAACGCGCGTTACTGTTGTTAATTACGCCTTGTGGATTATCGATAGCGACAAAGCTAGGATCATTAATGCGTACTGCATCGCCATCAATGGGTCTACCACCAATATGGGTATTACCTTGATCACGATAAAACCCATCGACATGATACGCAAAGCCGTTTTTACTGCCTTCTACTTTAACCACGCTAGAAGTTTCATTAGTTGCTGAATCGTAGCGTTGCTCCCCTGCCCCACCGATGACTTTTTCAAATTCTTGTTCAGGAATACGATTATCTAGCACGTTGACGATACCGCCTATCGCGCCATTGCCATATAACAAAGTTGCAGGACCGCGTAATACTTCAATACGTTCCGCTAAAATTGGCTCAACCCCATTGGCATGATCGGGACTTAATGACGAGACATCATTATTGCTCATGCTATTTTGCATGACTTGTACACGCGGTCCTGATTGTCCGCGTATCACAGGCGAACCCACACCCGCGCCAAAGGATTGACTGGTCACGCCCAATTCATTTTTTAGTGTTTCGCCAATCGTTGACCCCATTTTTGTGTGCAGTGCATCACCTGTTAGCACCGTGACGGGTTTGGCTAATGTTGAACTGGTTGTCGGCAATGACGCGCTAACCACCATAGTATCCAATTCTTTAACCTCATTATCAGCAGCTAACGCAGTAGTGGTGCATAAGAAAAAAAGCGGGATTATTTTTTGCATGGTTTCAAGCGTCTGGACTGATAAAAGACGTTGAATGATATGTTATAACATAACATATTGCAAGCGACTACTTAGCACATTGACTACAAAGCCCATGAATTTCAATGGCTTTGCTATGGGCAATAAATCCTGCGTCGTTAAACTCTTCCGCTAGTACCTGCATCACTTTAGTGGCAGTACGTTCTTCGACTTCTTGACAGTTTTTACAAATCAATAACAGTTGTTCATGCGGGGCATTTGAACAGCGACAGCCGATAAACGCATTTAGACTTTCCACGCGATGAATCAGCCCTTGTTCACTCAAAAAGTCTAACGCACGGTAAATCGTCGGGGGTTTTGCTGCCATTTGTAGCGGTTTAATGCGGTCTAGCAATTCGTAGGCTTTCACGGCTTTATGACTTTCCCAAATTAGTTCTAACACTTGATAACGAATAGGGGTTAATTGTACGCCGCGTGCCAGACAGATTTGTTCAGCGGTGGTTAGTGCGGCACTAACACATTGTTTATGATTATGTTTTTGGTTAGGCAAATCGTGAATGGTCATGGTAAATAGTGACTGAAAATTGGATGTATAATATAACATTACGCTCAATTTGTTTTTACCATGATTTCGCTCTGTTTCAGTAATGCTTCAAACTGCTCAATGGGTACTGGCTTGCTGAATAGATAACCCTGACAAAGCGCACAGCCATGTAACTCTAAAAAGGCACGTTGCGCCTCGGTCTCCACGCCCTCCGCGATAACCTCTATGCCTAAATTGTTCGCCATACCAATAATGGTTTGCACGATGATCGCATCGGCGGGTTTTACGCCGATATTATGAACAAATGACTGGTCTATTTTTAGTTGATCGAGTGGTAGTTGTGTTAAATAGGCTAGCGATGAATAGCCCGTGCCAAAGTCATCCATAGAAAAACGTACGCCCATTTTTCGGAGTGTGTTCATCTTGTGAATGGTGTCATGAATGTCGGCGAGTATCAGACTTTCAGTCAATTCCAGCTTGAGTAGCTCTGGGCGAATAGCACTATACCGCAGAGCTTGACGCACCATATCCACAAAATCAACCTGATGAAACTGCCGCGCACTTACATTAACAGCGAGTTGTAAATGCTGAGTCTGCACATTCCTTGCCCAGATTTTGATTTGAGCGCACGCGGTTTCCAGAACCCATTGCCCAATGGGTAATATCAAATTAGTTTCTTCAGCCAGTGTAATAAAATCGTTAGGGGATACCAAACCCCGCTGTGGATGTTGCCAGCGAATAAGGACTTCAGCACCGATAGCTTGATTATCGTGAGTAGTCTGTAATTGGTAATACAGTTTGAATTGATTTTCTGCCAAGGCTAGGCGTAAGTCTGCTTCCAGTGCAACACGCGCCGTAATACGAGCCTGCATTTCTGGGTCGAAGAACCGCAGGGTATTGCGCCCCGCCGTCTTGGCTTGATACATAGCAATATCCGCCTGCTTAAACAGTTCGTCTATGGGTTGCTCATGATTGTTAAATAGCGTAGCACCAATACTGGAGGTATTGTAATAACGGTGGGTAGCCAGTTGGTAAGGCTGGTTGAGGGCAAGTAGAATTTTTTCGCCAATGATGTCAGCTTGCGTGCCGGCCTCAATGAGGTGCTTGCTCAAGTTTTCCAGTATCACGACAAATTCATCACCGCTTAGACGAGCAACAGTGTCATTTTCGCGTACACAGTTAGTTAGCCGTTCGGCAACCTGTTGTAACAGCAAGTCGCCTATATTATGACCCAAGGTGTCGTTGAGAATTTTGAAATTGTCGAGGTCAATAAATAACAGTGTGCCTTTTTTGCCGCTATGGGTACTGGTAGCCAGTGCCTGCTTGAGTCTATCCAACAATAATCGTCGATTAGGTAGACCCGTGAGAGGATCGTAGAAAGCCAGACGCTCAATTTCATTTTCTGCCGCTTTTCTTTTGGTGATGTCGGTCAAGGTGGCAATGTAATTGCTAACGATGTCATTGATACCTTTCACGGTGCTGATACTGAGATATTGTGGATAGATTTTGCCATTTTTGCGCCGATTCCAGATTTCACCTTTCCACTTGCCGGTGTGATGAATGCTCTCCCACATCGTGGCATAAAAGTTTGCATCCTGACGACCTGATTGGAGTATGCGAGGGTTTTTACCGATAACTTCTTCAGGTCTATAACCTGTGATTTTAGTGAAAGCACTATTCACTCGCAGAATCATGTTATTGGCATCGGTAATGAACATTCCCTCTTGCGATTCAAACGCGGTGGCAGCAATGTGCAGTTCCTGACTCGCCTGCTTGCGTTCAGTAACATCCTGAAGAATACCTCGCATAATAATGGGCTTGCCCTTTGCATTGCGTTCAACTTGCCCAGTGGAACGCATCCAACGAATGTCACCATTTGCAGTGATGACACGGTATTCCACATCGTATTTTGTGCCATGATCGATATGCGCCCGCATTGCATTAATGATCTGTTGTCGGTCTTTTGAATACACAATTGCCAGAAAATCATCCCACGTCGGCTCACTTGGGGCAGAAAATCCAACTAGGTCGGTATATGTTTCTGACCACGTTTGTTTATTAGTGGTCAAATCGGTTTCCCAAGTACCAATGCCACCACTTGTCTGACTTAGCCGTAAGTGAGCTTCACTTTTTCGCAGCTTAAGCTCTTTTTGCTTTAGTTTATTGACATAGAGTGTCAGCGTCATACCAACGCCAGACAAAATCAGCATATAAAACCAATAATCGTAAAGAGAGCCGCCGATGTCATTGGCAAAGTAGCCGACTTTCAAATACGCGCTTAATAAAGACTGAATAGCTATCATATTCAGCGTCAGTGTGATGGCACATATACCCAGTCTTACTGCAATCCAAGTGATGAATAAGAACAGGATAAAACCCTTGGGCTGAACAGTTAAGCTTTCGTTAAACCAGCCAAGGAAAATGACTTGTCCACCAATAAAGGTTATGCCCACCAGTAACAGGGCTTCAAGCCCTTGCCTACCGGTAAGCGGCTTTGGTTTTGTCTGTCCCCAAGCCAATATCAAAGGGGCGACCAGCACAACGCCGAGTACATTCGCCATCCACCAATACAATACGTTTATAAAATAAGCAGTTGAGGGAATAGCCTTGATAAGCAGTAAAACCCATACGGCAATGATTGCTGCAATGAGACTGGCAACACCTCCTCCTAAGATAATCAGCCGCAGATAGTCTCGTAGCGTGTTCAACGATAAAATAGACTTGTCGGTGCGCGTCAATAGCCAATTGCCAATAAACACTTGCAAAATATTGGCGAGGGAAATGCCACTAACCGCCCACAGTGATTCTTTAAAAGGTGCGTGAAGTAACACTGAACCGAGCAGAACACCCCAGATATAACGCTTGCCGCCAATCAATACCACAGCCAACGCTAAACCGCTACCTGGCCAGATAATCCCTATGCCATTATGAGTGAAATAGTGATGAATAGTATGACCCAACAGCACATAAATCGTAGCGACACTGAGTTGCTTAAGCCATATCATGTTAGTGGGCAGTGCATCGTTTATATTCATGCTTGCTTCTAATGAAGGAAAGGTCGTATTAGTCTTTCAGGTATCGAAAATAGGTTGCCGTATTTGTCACACCATTGTCTAGCAATTCTCATGGTTGGGCGTAACCCAACATTTTGACAATGTTACAGCGGTTTTAAGTTAGATTAGTTACTTTAAAGCCAAGACCTGTCAGGTCTGTATTCAGACTGAAAAGCCGCTATATATTGGGTTACGCTATTCAACAAGCTCACAGCTAACCCAAGTTACACATTTTTCCTATCCATTTTTGGTACTTTTCGTGGACATTAGTTGTTCAAACTAAAAATTATTTTTCCCGCTTGTAAGGTATGCGTTACACGACCCGTCATGGTTTGTCCCCAAAAAGGTGTATTAATACCGCGACTTTGCCAAGTGTCATTATTGATTTGCCACGTCAGTTCAGGATCAAAAATACACACATCGGCGGAAAATCCAACGGTCAACGCGCCACTGGGCAGGCGCAAAATTTGTGCGGGTTGGTGAGTTAAGGCGGCGATACCTTGTTCAAGGCTAATCACCCGTTTGGCGACCAGTTTAAGCATCAGTGGTAGCAGGGTTTCCAGTGAGGATACGCCCGATTCTGTTTCTGGAAACGCGCCTAATTTGGCATCGAGATCATGCGGTTGATGATCTGAACAAATACTGTTGATTGTGCCATTAGCTAAGCCTTGGCGCAGGTGTTTTTTGTCAGCTTCGGTGCGTAACGGTGGCAATACATGATACGCACTGTCAAACGGGATGATGTCATTTTCCGTTAAATGCAGTTGATGAATGGCAACATCGGCACTGACATTCAAGCCATATTTTTTGGCTTGATGAATTTTAATGACTGACCGTTTGCAACTGAGTTGCCCAAAATGTACGCGACAGCCAGTCAGTTCAGCGAGTTCTAAGCATTCGGCTAAGGCAATAGTTTCTTTATTGCTTAAGCTGAAATCATTAGGACGACAAATGTACAGTAAATCATGACTAGCGGCGTATTCCATTGCCCGTCTGAGAATTAACAGATTTTTTACTGGCTCATTGGCATTACTGACCGCAATACAGCCCGCTTGTTTGAGCGATAACATCGAACTGAGTTCCACACCGTCCAGTTTTTGCGTGAGTGCGGCTATCGGGTAAATTTGCGGATAATTGGCTTTTTCCGCGAGGTCTTTAATGTATTCGGCAATGGAAGCCGCATCCATTGCTGGACGGGTATCAGGTTGTAAGCACAGGGTAGTAATACCAGCACTGGCGGCAGCGCGGGTTTCACTTTTAAACGTGCCTTTACGACTATGCCCCATGTCACGCAAACGGGTACTTAAATCAATAAAACCAGCGCACACCACTTTACCCGTGGCATCAATGACGGTGTCGGCTTGAAAGTTTTCAGGCGGTTCGAATAGCGCGGCAATCTTGCCATCGACAATATAAATATCACCTACGCGGTCTATTTTATTAGCAGGATCAATAATCCTGCCGTGTTGAATGTGTAGTTGCGTCATGCCATTACTCCGTTGTGCTGCATTGCCATTGCCATAATCGCCATACGCACAGCGATACCATTACTCACTTGTTGCAAAATAACTGATTGCTTGCCATCGGCGACTTTAGAATCAATTTCGACACCGCGATTAATCGGACCAGGGTGCATGACAATGGCATCAGGTTTGGCGATTTTAAGTTTTTCTTCGGTGAGTCCAAAACATTTAAAATATTCGCTTTCACCGGGAAGTAACGCGGAGGTCATCCGCTCTTTTTGTAGCCGTAACATGATAATGACATCAATGTCTTGCAGTCCTTCGATTAGATTATGGGAAACCGTCACGCCTAAGGTTTCGACTTTGGCAGGTAACAAGGTTTTAGGGGCAATCACCCGCACTTCTGCCACGCCCAAAATATTGAGCGCGTGAATTTCTGAACGCGCCACCCGCGAATGCAGAATATCACCAATAATTGCCACTCTGAGTTTTGAAAAATCAGGTCTAAGCTGGCGTATGGTAAACATATCGAGCATAGCTTGCGTTGGATGGGCGTGTTGTCCGTCCCCTGCATTAATGACGCTGATGTGAGGCGCGGTTTGCTGAGCAATGAAATGTGCCGCACCGCTAATGCCATGACGTACGACAAACATATCAACAAACATGGCTTCGAGGTTGCGAATAGTGTCGAGCAGACTTTCACCTTTAGCCGTGGATGAGGTGGTGATGTTCATATTTAACACATCTGCCGACAAGCGTTTTGCCGCTAACTCAAAGGTGGTGCGCGTACGCGTACTGTTTTCAAAAAACAAATTAACGATGGTTTTGCCGCGTAATAGTGGCACTTTTTTAATTTGCCCATCGCGAGGATTGACAAAGGAGGCGGCGGTATCAAGAATTTCTGTCAGCAGTGCTCTATCGAAACCGTCAATGGTTAAAAAGTGTTTAAGTTTGCCTTCCGAGTTTAACTGTATGTTATGAGTCATGGCTGTGTCCCAGAGGTTTCTATCACGATGGAAAGTGGCGCAGGGCCGGTTAATTTAATGCGCTGTTCTGCATTCAGTGTAATCCGTGTACCGACACAATCTGGCGCGATAGGAATTTGTTTACCATCACGCTCAATGAGTACCGCTAACACCACTTGATGCGGTCTGCCATAATCAAAAATTTCATTTAACGCGGCGCGAATGGTTCTACCCGTGCCGAACACATCATCAATTAGAATAATATCTCGCCCTTCCATATTAACGGGCAAATGGCTGGGTTTAACATTGGGATGTACACCAATTTGAGAAAAGTCATCTCGATAAAACGATATATCCAATAAGCCCAATGGATCAGCAATCGCTAAACGCTGGTGCATGATTTCGGCTATCCATACGCCACCTGTACGAATACCAATCATCAATGGGTCTATGAGTTGTCTTTCAACAATGATGTGCTTTAGTTCAGTTTCCAGATTATTCAGTAACGCAGGTATGTCTAACACTTAAACGGTCTCCTTGGCGGTGTGTTGGTTTAACCACGATTGCAAAATCAGTTGGGCAGCGAGTTGATCTTGTACTGCCCATAATTTACTCGCGCCTAGATTGACTTCATCAAACAACAATTGTTTGGCTTCAAAGGTGGATAAGGTTTCGTCCTGTTGATAAACCGGCAGTTGGTAACGACCATCTAATTGACGACAAAATCTCAACATGCGTGGAGTCACCATATTGTCAGTGCCGTCTTGTTGTCTGGATATGCCAACGACTAAGCCGATAGGTTGCCATTCTTTAATTAATTGGCTGATAACGTCCCAGTTAGGATTTTGATTAATGGAACGTATAGTTTGTAAGGGGCTAGCCGTTGCAGTGCTGGTTTGTCCTACCGCAATGCCTATTTTTTTAGTCCCGAAGTCAAAACCTAAATAGGTGGTACTCGTGAGTTTGGCTAATAATGGATCGATTTTAGGCATGACCGGCAGGAATAGTGAGTTGATTAATGTTAATACCAATTGAATCGGCGGCAGCTTTCCAGCGCAACTCTATCGGCGTATCAAATAAAATTTGTTTGCCATAAGGGCTATTGAGCCACGCATTAGCCAGTATCTCTTGTTCTAATTGACCCTCACCCCAGCCCGCATAACCTAACGCGATTAAATAACAGTCAGGACCTTTATCCAGCGCGATGGCTTCAATCACATCACGCGAAGTCGTTAAAGAAATAGACTCGGAAATAGGTAAGGTCATATCCCACGCTTCACCGGTTGGGTGTAATACAAAACCACGCTCTTGCTGCATAGGTCCCCCTGCAAAAACAATGGATTGGCTAGCCGTCTCTGAGGTAACAGGAATTTTCATCTGTTTAAAAATTTCGCCTAATTGCATATCGGTTGAGCGATTAATCACGATGCCCAACGCGCCCTCGTCATTGTGCTGACAGAGATAAGTCACCGTATGAAAAAAATACGGATCATCCAAGTTGGGCATGGCAATAATAAATTGGTTATTTAGGTAAGTGGCTTGTGTCATTTGCCTTGGTATCAAAAGTTAAGAGTGGCTTTATTGAGTAATTAAGCCAGATTCGTCTGAGAATTTCCAGCTCCGCGTAATAACCAGTACATCAAGCTCGCTACGCAATTTTGACGGTAAAGGCGGAAAAGGCGCACTCATACGGACGATGTTTTTTGCCTGCTCATCCAGTTCTGGAATTCCCGAAGATTGGGTAATACGCATAGCGTCAATACTGCCATCGGCTTTAATAAAAACGTCCATCGTTAACGTCGCCGAAAAACCTGGTTTGCTTGCCGCTGCGGGGTAATTATTATTCCCTGTTCGCTCTACTTTAGCTTCCCAATCTTTTAAATATTGTGCCGCTACATATTTATTGGCACTGACTTGGTTGACATATTTGGTTTTAGTGGGCGTGGTACTGGCTGGCTTCTGGCGAATTTCGGTACCCATTTCGGCAATTTGTTGTTGCAAACTGGCTGCTGATAGTGCGTGATGTTGTTGAGATTGGCTGTCAATAGTTGAATGTTTTCTGGTCTCTGTTTTTTGTTCAGCGGTGTCCTGAGTCATCATGTTCCATTCCGCTTTTTGCTGGGCAATAATTTTCTGCTCCGCTGCATCGGGTACACGCTTTTCAATGGGCTTTTCCTTAGGCACGGGCTTAATGGGTTCAACTTTTTCAGCTTGAACTTTTTGAATCGGCTTTTCTGGCGACACAGGTTTAATTTTTTCAGGCGGAACTTTTGGAATTGGCTTTTCTTTAGCTACAGGCTTAATTTTTTCGGGTGGAGCTTTTGGAGTCGGCTTTTCCTTAGGCGCAGGTGGTGTCTTTGGAATGGGGTTTGCTGGTGGTGTGGGTTTTATTTTTTCAGGCTGCGGTTTTGGAGTCGGCTTTTCCTGCTCAGGAACTGCTTGCTTCGCTGGCTCAGGTTTATTAGTCTGCTGACCACCTAACTGATTTTCCTCTGCCAAAAACTGCGCTTTTTCAGGTGCTTGTGTTGTCGGCGCATTCACCAAAGTAATATCGATACTTTTACTGAAATGTTCTGGTTCAGGTTTAGACACCTGCACGCTGAACATAACAACAATATGCACAATAACCGCTGCAAACAGAGCAATCCATAATGGATTAACTGATAAATTAACGGGTGAATTGGGCAGTGCTTGATCACTCATATTAACGAATTGCTTGTTCAATATGATCCATCAATAGACCACTAATATTAATCCCAAACTGCGTATCTAATTCCACTACGCAAGTGGGGCTAGTCACATTAATTTCTGTCAGCGTGTCGCCAATTACATCCAAGCCAACAAAAACCAGTCCTTTCTCGCGTAATGTCGCGCCGACTTCATTGGCAATCCAGCGATCTCGTTCAGTGAGTGGGCGACCTTCTGCGCGTCCCCCAGCGGCTAAATTGCCGCGTGTTTCGCCTTGGGCGGGAATGCGGGCTAAACAGTAAGGTACAGGCTCACCATTCACCATTAAAATCCGCTTATCGCCGTCTTTAATTTGTGGCAAATATTTTT
>NQJH01000285.1 GCA_002256685.1 Methylococcaceae bacterium NSP1-2
AACTCGAAGGTCGCTGTATTTGAAGCTAGTCATCGCTTCGGTGGCAAATTAGAAACCGTATCTATGCACGGTTTTGATGCTGAATATGGCGCGATGCGTTTTGATCCACTCCAACAGTTGCGCATGGGCAAACTGCTCGATGAACTCGCGATAGAAACCTTGCCTTTCCCCGCTTATGCTAGCCCGCCTAATCAACAATACCATTCTACGCAACCGCTCAATGCCGATGAGCAGAATTTAACAACCTTGCAACTTTATAAGCTGGGAATACAGCGGATATTGAACGTATCAGAAACAGAAATGATGGCATTGACTGAGCCACAACTGGAAATTATTCGGCGGCAAGGCAGGTTTGCTGGGCAATTGTTGTGGGAACAAGGGGCGTGGAACACATTGAGCAAAGTCATTAGCCCTAATGCCTTGCGTTATATCATCATGGAAGGCAGTTTTTTCCATGTCATTCATGAAAATCCCAACGCGGCAACGTGGCTGATTACTTGGGTAAAAATGTTACAAATAAGTCCCACGTTGAGAACGATTCGTCATGGGATGGAATCCTTGACCGATACCATGCTGAAACGCGTAGAACAGCGCGGCGCGGACATTTATCGCGCTCATGTACTCACAGCAATAACACGCTACGATAAGGAACGCGTGCAACTGTATTTTTCCGATGGACAAACCACTATTGCCAAACACCTTGTGCTGGCGATGCCTGAACATTGCTTGAGGCGTATTGTCGGCTTACCTGTCGGCATAAAAGCCTTGTTTGGTTCGGTATTGGATATTCCGTTACTTAAATGCTTCTTTGTCGTCGAAGACCCGTGGTGGGATGCAGATATTCCCCATTTGGATATGCCCAACTTACCTGCGCGTGAAGTGCATTATCAACAACAGGACGGTAAAGGCTTGGTGATGGTGTATGCAGATAGACCTTATCTAAATTTTTGGAGTCAATACCTGCGTAAAGGCTATGAAGCGCGGGCAGAAATCAACGGCGACCGCGCGTTGCCAGAAGTTTTTGCCAGCTTTGTCGGTATTGATCCTAAACGTATTCTCAGTTATGGCATTCGCCATTGGGGCGCAGAACCCTACGGTGCGGCTTGTCACCTATGGAAACCAAAAATTAAATCGTGGGACGTACAAGAAAAAATAACCGCATTTTCCCTAGACCATAATAGCCCTGCAAACATACACATTTGTGGCGAGGCGTTTTCGGATTATCAAGGTTTTATCGAAGGCGCATTGCGTACAGCACAGTCGGTAATGGAAAAAATAAACGGCGAAGGCTAGCTAACAAAATCAACAGAGACTGTCATGAAAACGAATTCAGAACCAAGACACCACTATACCGATGTGCTTGAACATCTTAAAACCTATTTCCCCTCTCCCGTGTCCGATCCCATCATGGACGGCTATTTTGTGCATTCGATTTCACGCTTTTTAGATCAAGTGGATAATTTAAAATCTGCCATGCCTTTATTAGCAACTGGCAGCAACGAACAACATTACGAAGATAGCCAACAAGCCACCTTTCCAGAACAGACCCGTTCTATTGAAGAAATGACTGCGATGATTGCCTCGTATTGTCAGGGTATGATGATATGGTCACATCCCAATGCACAGGTCAATGTCATTCCACCGCCGACTATTTCTAGCATCACTGCCTTTATAGCAGCCGCAATGTACAATCCCAATATCATTACTGATGATTATTCAGCGCGGTTTGCTGAAGCGGAAATTCGCGCCGTTGCCATGCTGTCGGATTTAGTCGGTTATGACTCGCAACAATCAGGCGGATTATTCACCTTCGGCGGTACAGGAACAATAATGTACGGCTGTAAATTGGGCATAGAAAAAGCTCTGCATGGACAAGGAATGCAAGAGGGAGTCCGTGAAGACTTGAAAATTTTCTCCTCCAATGTCTCACATTATTCACGGCTAAATGTGGCGGCATGGTTAGGCGTGGGCACAAAAAATATGATAGCCATTACTTCCACCGCCAACAATGAAATGTCCTTATCGGCACTGGAAGACGCACTACGCGCCACACTCGATAAAGGCGAAAAAGTCGCCGCCATTATTGCCACGCTGGGCACAACCGATGCGTTTGGTCTTGATGATTTAGCCGCGATAGTGCAGTTACGCGATCAATTAGTCAGTGAATATCAACTCGATTACAGCCCCCACGTTCATGCCGATGCGGTGATTGGTTGGGCGTGGGCAGTGTTTAGAGATTATGATTTTCAAGATAACCCGTTAGGATTTCATGCCCGCACGCTACGCTCATTAATGGATTCCTTAGAACGTATCGACGGCTTACACAAAGCCGATAGCATCGGTATTGATTTTCACAAAACAGGTTACGCGCCTTATATTTCCAGCGTGTTTTTGCTAAAAAACCGTAACGATTTTGCCTTACTCAGCCGTGTCCCTGAACAAATGCCCTATCTGTATCAAATTGGTCATTATCATCCTGGGATTTACACGCTGGAATGCTCACGCGCGGGCAGCAGTGCCTTAGCCGCGTTAGCCAGTATGCAGTTATTGGGTAAACAAGGCTATCGTGTGTTAATAGGTCACACCATAGAAATGGCAGAAATGCTCCGCGAACGCCTAGAGCGGCATGAGTGTATTCGCGTACTAAACGACTACAACTACGGACCTGTGACTTTGTTTCGCGTCTATCCACCTGAGGTAGATGCCGATGAAGCGTTTCATCGTGAGCTAAATGACCCCAGTTACAGCGAACAACTGTCTGCCCATAATGACTACAATCGCAAATTATTTGATGTAATTCATGCCCGCGTGATGCAAGGCGAAGGAGTCATGCTGTCATGGACAATAGGCTATCG
>NQJH01000075.1 GCA_002256685.1 Methylococcaceae bacterium NSP1-2
CGTTTCCGACATTTCCGTGCGTTGTCGGAAACGCCCATCCTGCGCTTCGCTTGGATAGGCTTATTCTGACCTACAGTCTTAAAAAGGCTTAACCACCGCTAAAATAATAATGCCTACCAAAAATAACACAGGTACTTCATTCATCCAGCGGTAAAAAACATGGCTACGCTGATTGCGATCGTGTTTAAAATCTTCTAACCACACCCAGCAAAAAGTGTGATAAACCAATGCTAAGGCTAATAAAAACAGTTTGGCATGTAACCAGCCACTAGAGCCATAAATACCCCACGCATAATCCAGCAACATCCATATTCCAAAAATAAAAGTGACGACCATGCCCGGTGTCATAATGCCGTAAAACAATTTTCGCTCCATGACTTTAAAGCGTTCATTGCTTATTTCATCACTGCTCATGGCGTGATAAACATACAGACGTGGTAGATAAAATAGCCCTGCAAACCACGTTACCATAAATATTAAATGTAAGGCTTTTAACCACAGCATAATTTATCCTTTTATAAAGGTTGAAAGTTGGGCTTTCATTTCGTTCAAATCAAACAAGCCTGTTTTTTGTAGCGCGATAGTACCATCGGGAGCGATTAAAAAAGTCGTTGGTGTGAGTGATATATCACCGAAAGCGTGGGCGTTTTCTGCCTGCATATCTAACGCAACATGGTAGGGTATTTGCAGTGCCTTAGTCATATCAATTACATGATTAGGCGGGTCATAGGACATAGCCACGGCGATAATTTCCAAACCTTGGGGATGATATTGCTGATAAAGTTCAATAAGATGCGGAATTTCTTTAATGCAGCTAGCACAGTCCGTTGCCCAAAAAGTGACGATAACAGGTTTGCCATATAAATATTGCAACGCGATTTTTTTACCGGCAATGGTAGAAAATATGACATCGGGTGCATTATTGGGAATGGCACGATATAGCGCGGCACTCGCAATAACAATTAGCACGCCAACTAAAGCAAGATAACGAAGGTATCGATTATGTATAAACATTGTCGTGTTGGTAATATCGAGATAGAAGTAAAGCTGTTAAACTACACCATTTTTAGCCTCTCCCTTAAATTATATGAAAAAAATTCTTATCTCTGACAAATTAGCAGAAGCGGGTATTAATTATTTAAACGAACAGTCTGACATTCAAATTCATATTCAGACTGGACTTAACGAAGATGAATTGTGTGAAATCATCGGTGACTACGATGCTTTGTTGATTCGTAGCGATACTAAAGTGACTGCAAAAGTATTGCAAGCTGCTAAAAATCTTAAGTTGATTGGTCGCGCGGGTATCGGCGTTGATAATGTTGATATTCCTGCGGCAACTGAAATGGGCGTTATCGTGATGAACACGCCAGATGCCAATGCGACCACCACCGCTGAATTGGCGATTGCGCATTTGATGTCCTTAAGCCGTCATTTACCCGCCGCTGATCGTTCGATTCGTGCAGGCAAATGGGATCGTAAATTAGTGGGTTCAGAAGTATCACACAAAACCTTAGCTATTTTAGGTTTTGGTACCATTGGTCGTATCGCATCACAACGTGGTTTGGGCTTAAAAATGAACGTCATTGCTTATGACCCGTTTGTTGCGCCTGAAGTATTTGCCGACTTAGGCATTGAGTCTGTCGGTCTGGAAGAATTATTGAAACGTGCCGATTATTTGACCTTGCATTGCCCATTAATCGAAAAAACTCGCAATATCATCGGTGCTGAGCAATTAGCGATGATGAAAAAAACCGCCATGATTATTAACTGCGCACGCGGTGGCTTAATTGATGAAGCCGCGCTGTATGACGCATTAAAAACGGGCAAAATCGCAGGTGCGGCGTTGGACGTTTATGAAAATGAACCGCCCAAAGATTCCCCTTTATTAGAATTAGACAACATCGTATTCACGCCACATTTAGGCGCGTCAACTAGCGAAGCACAAGTTGCCGTTAGTGTGGAAATTGCCAGACAAGCGGTGATGTTCCTTAAAACCGGTGAAGCAGTTAATGCGTTAAACTTGCCAAGATTATCAGCCGAAGAGTTGAAAAAATCGTTAGAATTTATGAATCTTGCCACCACTTTAGGCAAAATTCTCGCTGGTTTAGCGACACAACCCTTAACAAAAGTAGACGTTGCTACCTTCGGTAAAGCCGCAGAAGTCGCAGTACGTCCTATTTCAGTTGCTGCTTTAGTCGGTGTATTGAATGGTCGCGTGTCTACACCCGTCAACCGTGTCAATGCTGAAAATTTGGCTAAACGTCAAGGCATTGCACTGACTGAATCCACGACTGAAAAATCGCAAGATTATGTGTCGCTAATTAAAGTCACAGGTCATTTTGATGGTCAAAGCATGACCTTATCAGGTGCATTATTAGGCGGTCGTCAACCGCGTTTAGTGGGTATCAATCACTTTGATATTGAAGTTGTTCCTGAAGGTACGTTATTAGTCACACTACACGATGATAAACCGGGTGTGATTTCGGCGATTAGTACTGTGTTAGGTAATGCCAATATCAATATCACGCGTATGCAGGTCGGTACAGCCGATGTTAAAGAACAAGCGATGGCTGTTATCAGTATTTCTGAACCTGTCAATGACGCGATATTGCAACAAATCAGCGCAGTTGCCGCAGTACGCAAAATATCACAAATTACTTTATAAGTCATGAATAGACCTTTCAGGTTTTTAAAACCTGAAAGGTCCTGTGTGGCTACAACTTCGAGTATCACTCCCCATGAATTTTGACATTATCTGCTTTGATTGCGACAGCACGCTTAGCAAAATCGAAGGCATAGACGAACTCGCCAGACGAGTAGGCTTAGGCGATGAAATGTCCAAGCTCACCAATGCTGCAATGAATGGTCTTGTGCCATTAGAAGCCGTCTATGAACAACGGTTATCGCTCATTAGACCTGACCAAGCCAGTATTAATTGGGTCGCTGATTTATATATCGCTGAAATTGTTGATGGTGTTAAAGACGTATTCGAGACTTTATTGGCGCAGGGTAAAGAAGTGCATATTATTAGCGGCGGCTTACGGCAAGCGATTTTGCCATTGGCCGCGTATTTAAATATACCCGAAAGCCGCGTTCATGCAGTCAATGTTTATTTCAATGCAGACGGCAGTTATCAAACGTATCAACTGGACTCACCGTTAGCCAGAACAGGCGGCAAAGCGGATATTGTCAGTTCATTAAAAAATCAACAATCCCTAGTCGTCGTTGGTGACGGCAAAACCGATATGGAAGCCAAACAAGCGGGCGCATTCGTTATTGGTTTTGGTGGTGTCGTTGATAGAGCCATCGTGCGTGAATTGGCGGATATTTATATCACCAACCCTAGTTTAACAGCAGTGTTGGAACATATTTTGTAAGTAGGAGCGACGCACCTACATCGTACACAATTTTAAACAGTAGAGAGAAACAATGGCTGGACATAGTAAATGGGCTAATATCAAACACCGCAAAGCGGGGCAGGATGCCAAACGAGGAAAAGTTTTTACTAAAATGCTACGCGAAATCACTGTCGCGGTAAAAACCAGTGGTGTTGATGCAGGCAGTAATCCAGCATTACGCACTGCAATTGACAAAGCGTTGGGTGCAAATATGCGCCGTGACACCATCGACAACGCGATCAAAAAAGCGGCGGGTACTTTAGAAGGTGTCAATTATGAAAGCATACGTTACGAAGGCTATGGACCCGGTGGTACAGCTGTTATCGTTGATTGCTTAACTGACAATCGTAACCGTACTGTTGGTGAAGTTCGTCATGCGTTTACTAAATCAGGGGGCAACTTAGGCACAGATGGCTCTGTAGCGTATATGTTTAGTAAATTGGGTATTCTCAGTTACGCGCCCTCTGTCGATGAAGACGCACTGATGGAAGCCGCCTTAGAAGCCGGTGCAGAAGACGTAACCACTTATGATGATGGTGCTGTGGATGTCATCACCACTCCCGAAGATTATTTGGCAGTTAAAGATGCCTTGATTACCGCAGGTTTTGAACCCGACGATGCCGAAGTCACCATGCAAGCTGCCACAATGGCTGAATTGGATGCGAATGACGCAGAAAAAATGCTTCGTCTCATTGACCGCTTAGAAGATTTAGACGATGTGCAGAACGTGTATTCCAATGCGGACATTAGTGACGAAATCATGGCGGGACTTGAATAAACACTAGACTTCTCATTAATAGGCGTTGCTCTGCAACGTCTCTTAATGAGGTAAATAACGCGTTCAACGCCCTAAAATCCTTTTTGAAAACCAGTTAAACCCGACACAATGAACATTAGCAAGTGCCTATTTTAAAAGTTCCGCCAGTGTTTTTAGCACGACTCCTTCCAATAATTCATACATAACTCAATTCTATTCCAGCACACCCCTACTTTAAATTCAAAAATTTCGTAACCTCCCTCTTTACTTTTTAATGATAATTGTTATCATTTAGATATATTATTTAATATTAGGAGTTATCAATGTATATATGTGTTTGCAAAGGGGTCACCGATAGACAAATTAAACAAGCTATCGATAACGGTGCTAGTACGCGCCGGCAATTATATAAGTGTACAGGTGCAGGTGACGTATGCGGCAAATGTGCACAACATCTCAGACAAATGCTTGACGAAAATCGACAATCGAGCCTTATAATACAAGCAGCTTAATTTTAACATTAAAGGCGGTTTGATAATGAAAGGCGATACTAAAGTCATCGAGTTTTTAAATAAAGCTCTGGAAAACGAATTAACAGCGATTAATCAGTATTTTTTACACGCAAAAATGTATAAAAACTGGGGCTTAGAGAAGCTCTATGCCAAGGTATATCATGAATCTATCGACGAAATGAAACATGCCGACAAACTTATCGATCGAATTCTATTTTTAGAAGGCTTACCCAATTTACAAAATATCGGCAAAATTTTAATTGGTGAAGATACACCCGAAATGCTGGCTTGTGATTTAAAATTAGAAAAATTAGCGGTACCCGATTTAAAAGATGCCATTCTTTATTGCGAAAGTGTTAGAGACTATGTCTCGCGTGAAGTGTTTGAAGACATATTAGAAAGTGAAGAAGAACATATAGACTGGATAGAAACCCAACTGGAACTTATCGAAAAAATAGGTTTGCCCAACTATTTACAGTCGCAGATGTAAGGCGTTATTTAACACGTTTCCATCTACTGTGAATATAGTCTAACGCTTCTTGAATATTCAAATCACGCGTTCCCCCGCCCGTTCTGACAAAAAATTTTTGTGCATTACCTAGCTCTAAAAATACCGGTCTGGGTGCGGGGGAAACGATAAGCCGACAAACCTCTTTATCATCAATTACATGAAATAAAATATGGACGAATTGGCAAAGATCCGTTCCTAAATTTGTTGCAATAGCAGTCATCAACGTTTGTTCAAAACCATCTTGATTAGGCTTTTTTAAGGTTTGATAATCTTTTTCTAGCCCAATAATCTCACCCTCGTCTGTGACACCAATCAGCAATGTTCCACCGATGTGACTATTCAAAAATCCTGCCAGTGTTTTTAATACCACGCTTTCCAAGGAACGATTCGTGCGTGACTCGACCATATCCCACCGCAACGAAGATTTAAATTCCAAATGAGAGCCTTCGCCTTGCTCAATAATGGACAGTAAATCTTTATTTAGTTCGGTTTTTAAGTGATCAATATTGATTAAGCGTTTATGAATAAACTTGTATAACACCAGAGACAACAGCCCTAGCATCGCACCAATTTCGGCATAAAAGGCTATTAAGACAAAGTTGTCGTGGGAAATTTTTCCCATTAACAGGTATTTGATCTGATTTAGCACATACTCGACTGACGACAGCGGATCGGCCGCCTGTTCACGCGCATAAATGTAATCGTAGCTTGGAGCTAATACAAAAATACCAATTATCGCGCCAGTAAGGGCAACGGTCAGGTAAATCCTTAATTGTTGATGCCAAATTGACAGTATCAGTAAAAAAAATCGTTTCATTATGTCGTTAAGCTCTCTTGGTTTTGTCTATCGCTTTCTTTAAATTGTCTACGATGATAGCTAACAGAAAGCTAGAGCTTCTCAGTGAGTTAGGCTATTCCGTCATATCTAACCAACCTCAAGGTTTACGCATACTTTAATGGATATTTCTTGTAATAAGCTTAAGAAACGTCCCTTGGCAATAAACACATTATTTTTCAAAAAGAGCATACACACCACTACTGTTCCGTATGGCTTTTAAATACTTGCTCATGGTTTTCACTGTCAAAACTTATGACATTGTAAGGGTCTTTTTTACCGCCCATTTCCATGCCGGGTGTACCATTAGGCATTTGTGGTACGGCGATACCCACCACTTTGGGTTTAGTTTTTAATAAGGCTTTAATGTCATCTGCGGGAACATGCCCTTCGACTACATAACCATCGACTACCGCTGTGTGACACGATGCCATGTTATCACTGACACCGTATTTGGTTTTAATGGCTTTCATGTCCTCAGTGGGAACATCTTTAATGATAAAGTTATTTTGTTTTAAATGTTCTATCCATTTACCACAACAACTACAGGTCGGACTACGATAAACAGTGATGGCGGTGGATTGTTCAGCTTGCGCGGGGATATTGATTAGAACTAAGCCGCTGGCTAAAAGAATTTTTAATAATTTCATGTTATACCTCAAAGGTCTGAATGATAAGCGGGGCTGTATTGATGGACAGCATCGACCATCGCTTTAACGTGTTCAGGATTAATATCAGGCAAAATACCATGTCCTAAATTAAACACATGCCCTGAGCCGTGACCGTATTTATGCAAAATAGTTTTTACTTTTTCAGTAATAATTTCAGGTTGCGCATATAAAGCGATTGGATCCATATTGCCTTGTAAGGCGACTTTATTCCCTACTCTAGCGCGGGCTGTGGCTATATCAGTTTGCCAATCCAAACCCAGCGCGTCATAACCCGCATCGGTCATGGCTTCCAACCATTGTCCACAACCTTTACTGAACAAAATGGTCGGGATTTGCTGACCATTCACGTTAGTGTTGAGTAAGCTACGAATTTGTTTAGCATAATACAAAGAAAATTCTGCATAATCTTCGGTGCTGAGTACGCCGCCCCATGTATCAAATAACATCACTGCTTGTGCGCCTGCGGCAATTTGTGCATTTAAGTAACTAGCAACCGATTGTGCTAACTTATCAAGTAGCATGTGCATGACTTTGGGTTGTTCGTACATCAAGCCTTTGACGCGGTGAAAACTTTTACTACTGCCACCTTCGACCATATAGGTAGCTAGCGTCCACGGACTGCCTGAAAAACCGATCAGCGGCACGCTACCCGCCAAATTTTTGCGAATTAACCTTACTGCGTCCATGACATAGCCCAATTCCAGTTCAGGGTCTGGAATTGGCAATTTTTCAATGTCTGCCGCTGTGCGTAGTGGATGGTGAAATTTGGGTCCTTCGCCTTCAGTAAAATACAGACCTAAACCCATTGCATCGGGAATAGTAAGAATGTCGGAAAACAATATCGCAGCATCAAAATCAAAGCGGCGTAACGGCTGTAACGTCACTTCACAGGCG
>NQJH01000076.1 GCA_002256685.1 Methylococcaceae bacterium NSP1-2
TATGCAGTTGTTTAATACTTTTACACTTTATTTTTTCATGTACATCAAGACGTATCACTACACTGAAAAAACCGTTAGTGAGTATATAGTTGTGATATTCAATTAAATTGGTTTTAGTATTATTATCGTCATAATGCGTAATATCGATAACAGACAGATAATATTTTAAAAATTCGTTTTTTTTACAAAAAAAAACGAATTTTATTTCTAACAATTTATATCACTTTGAATAAAATTATATAGCAGAAATAGTATAAATTAATTCAAGCCTAGAGTAGGTGCAAATTCATTCACACTGTGCGGATAAATCCGCACCTACATCATTTTATTGCGTTTTATAAAAATATGACATGATATGATATAAATTTATGTCATATCATATAGAATGGTTTTGAGGACCAAATGCGTAGAGATCCGTTAGTTAACGCAATGCACTATTTTGGTATGCAGTTGTTTAACAACTTTTTGCACTTGATTTTTTTCACGCGCATCAAGACGCATCACTACACTGGAAAAACCGTTGGTGAGTACATAATTGTGATATTCGATTAAATTGGTTTCAGTATTGTTATCGTCATAATGCGTAACACCGATGACAGATGGATGATTTTTTAAAAATTCGCTATGAAATTGTAAAAAATAATCCAATTCAGTTAAAGGTTTACTGTAACCGTTATCAATCAATACCACCATCCCCGCCGCACCTTTACAGGCGATAGTAGCCATAAAATCAAATCGTCGTTGCCCCGGTGTCCCATAAATATGCAATTTAGTATTGTCTATATGGGTGACACCGTATTCTAAGCCGACGGTGGTAGTCAATTTACGGCGTAAAGCATCTTTTTCAGTGGCTTTCGCCTCTGAACCAATAATCGGTGCGTCGCTAATGGCTGTTACAGCAGTTGTTTTTCCCGATCCGATATTGCCAACAAAAACTATTTTTAAAGGGTCATTAATAGGTTTTTTTTTAGTATTTAACATGGCTTTTTCCTCTGTTATTAAATCACTTTAATTTTTACCGCTATCAAATTTTTAACCATATAAACAAATTACTTCAAATTATTTTTTTGATATTGGAAAGTAGTTTAGGTAATTTTACTTATTTAATAAAACAATATTATTAGATTATGGTATTCAATAAATAGATAATATATTGCCAATGGCTCAGTTTTTATACCCCCATTCCCTTATACCGAAATAGCCATTGGCGAAGCGTGTCATTCCGTTATGACGCTCAAAAAACGCCACACCTTATCTAACTAGCACATTTAATGCCATTATAAGAACGCTATTTATTATTCTTCGTACTCATCGTCATTCAGTGTTTCCCCCGCGCCTCTTGCTGTGCTAACAGCTTTATGTAGTCGAACTAAATCAGCTTCAAGAGTGGCAATGTCTTCTGGGGAATAATCATCAAATAAGCGACCGATAAAGGTTAAATGTTCAGGAAAAGCGCACTTAAATAAGGCGTTGCCCGCTTCAGTTAAGCGAATAATTTGACTACGCCCATCGGTTTTTGAAGCCACCCGTTGAATCAGACCTTTATCTTCTAAACGATTAATAACCCCTGTTAACGTGCCTTTAGTAATCAGGGTTTTTTCGCCTAGGGTTTTATAAGGCAGTCCTGATGTCCCGCCTAGAGTGATGATGACATCGAATTGCGGTAAGGTCAGATTAAGCTTTTGAACGTGACTTGCAGCATAAGATAGAAAAGCTTGATGTGTTCTTAATAACTCACGCAATACAGTCGGGAATGTGTCTGGATTTTTCATAGTTTTAAACTCAGTTTGTTCTAATTAGAACAAAATAGTAGCTTTAAAGCCCATTAACCTCAAGAAAAACCTGATTATTTCAATCAGTTCAGGACATTTTATAGTCGGTATCATTACAAAATTATTAATGTTCCTTTTTAGGAAATACTGAATTTCAATAAAATAGTTCGTATTAGAACAAATTTAGTTTGCATTAGTACTAAATTCGAGTAGACTATAGCCATACCTAGAGATTAAGTTGAATGTTTCCAAAACTGAAGTTCATTTAATCATTTGTATCAATATGTTACTTATTTATTTTGAGGCTTACCCCATGAACACATTTAAAAAAATCTTACTTGCTTTGGCTATCACTGCAACGTCATCAACTGCGTTTGCCGTCGCTAATCCATCGTATGAAGAAGTTCAAACAGCGATTAACAACACCTTGGCAAAAGTAGAAGAAGCGAACACTGGCATCAACAGTGGCGCAGATACTGAAAAATTGATCGACATCGTGACCGATGCTCGCCAATTACAAAAAGATATTTCTAATAACGTACTGGATGTTAAACGTAACCAAGCCAGCAATGTGTTAAAACAAGCGCGGGCAGCTTTGCAAAAAAATGAGCTAGATGTGGCTAAAGAATCGCTAGCCGATGCACTGAACCGTTATAAAGAAATTAAACAAATTTACGCTGCAAATCATCAATAAGCCAACGCGGTTGGTCTTACAAACCCTTATTCGATTTTTCGAATAAGGGTTTTTTATTTATGTGACCTGTTTAGTGTAGCCACATCAATTCTATTCCTTTAATAACTTAAAAGTTTTATAGTGAGCTTCGTTTAATTCTGACACAGGAGTCTCTTATGACTAACAGTAGTATTGATAACGATGCCGTGCTTAAAGTGCTAAATAAAATTTTAGAAGCTGAATTAGCAGGAGTTGTGCGTTATACGCATTACGCATTAATGGTTTTTGGCTACAATCGTATTCCCATTGTTTCTTGGATGCGAGGTCAGGCAAATGAGTCTTTGGCTCATGCTAACGAAGCGGGTGAATTGATTACCCATTTAGGCGGGCATCCCTCTTTAGGAATAGGCACCTTACTGGAAACCCATCGGCACGATATTGGCGATATTCTTCGGGAATCTCTGGAGCATGAAACATTGGCTTTAGCAGAATATAATCGTTTGCTTGACTTGGTGAACGGTCGCCATGTTTTACTTGAAGAATATGCGCGTCGTATGGTCGCTCAAGAGGAAATACATTTAGGCGATGTGCGTAAGATGTTAAAAAAACCTGACGAATAATTACCATTGGCTTACAGATTTACTGCTGATACGATTATAAAATACTTTACTAGCAGGCTGATAACCGTAGAGATATTCGATAAAATTATTCGACCGGAAGAAATTATTTTTCCAAAATAATGCTTTAATTTTTCATCACAACACAGAACTGGGAGTAAGACCATGCATGTAACCTATGAAGAAGCAGAAAAAGCAATCGCCGCAGCAATTGTTGAATCAAACAAGCTAGGGGTACAAATGTGTATCGCCGTTGTCGATTCGGGTGCGGATTTGAAAGCATTTACCCGAATGAATGGAGCGTGGGTCGGCAGTATTGATATTGCCATCAAAAAAGCCAAGACCGCTTGTTTTTTTGGGATGAACACAGGACAAATAGGTCAGCTATCGCAACCCGGTGGACCGCTATACGGTATTGAACACTCCAACAATGGTTTGATTACTTTTCCCGGCGGCATACCCATTGTCGATAAAGACGGCGTTCTGATTGGTGCTATTGGTGTCAGCGGCAGCTCGGTAGAAAACGATCATCAAGTTGCCAAAGCGGGTGTTGATGTCGTCGGTCTTGCCGATTTGCCTTCTCATCCTTGGCGAACCTAAGTTCAACAAGCATTCATATCGAAGGTTTTGTAATTACAGGAGGGAATAATGAACATTTCTGCTATGTATGAAATTCCTAACGATGCCCAGCAGTGGGTTTGTCTGCAATGCGGTTACAACATGATCGGGGAGATGCCCGACATTTGTCCGTTTTGCGGAGCGCGTCATGATCGCTTCATGACGTGGGACGAGACCGAAAAGACCTATCGGGTCACGTCGCATCCAGTAAACGATTTCGTTGATCAATTGCTTTCTGTGCCAAAACTGGGGTTAGAACATGCGGCTTATCGCGTTGAAACCGAAGCTGGCGCAGTCTGGATCGATTCACCATCCGCTTTCAACCGTGAACTGGCACCGGTCAATGCTATCTTATTTACCCATCATCATTTCATGGGAGCTTCTAATCAGTACCGACACATCTGGAATGCTCAAGTGTGGTTATATGATCTGGATGCTAAACAGCCTCTGGCGGCATTGTTTGATATTGACCAGCGATTTACCGATGACTTTGTTGCCTATGGCATAGAGGCTTATCATATCGGCGGACACACCCAAGGTTTTACCTTTTATATTTACCGAGATGTATTGTTTATCTGCGACTATGTATTTATGACTGATGATGGTATGCGTTTCAACCCCTACGGACCAGAGCTGGAAACTCGACAACACGCCCAACGGATAGTTGAAATCGTCAAAAACAAATCCCTAAAAACGGTCTGTGGCTATAACTACATAACAAATTTTGCCGATTGGCTGGTCGGATTAGAACACCTTATTTCAAGTGGTTGATACCTGTCATGCCTTCAAACCTTTCACAACCGAACACTATCGACACCGATAAAATTGTTGTTTACTACGATGGTGCTTGCCCAAAATGCAGACACGACAGACAGACTTACGAAAAACTCTCTGGACCCGCTGGAGAGCAAGTTTGCTGGATTGATATTACTGACCAAGAAAGCCAATTACGCGATATGGGCATCGATCCGCAAAAGGCATTATCCGAGTTGCATGTCCGCGACACAACCGGTCGAATCATTTCGGAACTGGATGCCTACATTCTGTTAATGAATAAAGTACCTCTATTGAAACCTGTCGCTTGGTTAATCAGTTTGCCACTGATTCGTCCCTTATTAGCCAAGATCTATCATTGGCAAGTCAATCACCGATTAAGGAAAAGAGGATTACTTTAATACCCTTTATCTAAGCCGGAAGTTACAAATTAATGCGCACCAGTTTACTAAGAACATTGAAAAACACAGAGGTCTTTTACAGAATAATTTTACTGTGCTTTCACTATATTCCGAAGCTGTGTCGAACTCGTTTAGTACTACAACCGTCAGTAACCTGAAAACTCTTCCGTACGGATGTTCTCATCACCGACTCCAGCTTCGTTCAACATTTGTCGCATTGCACTTACCATGGCGAGCGGACCGGAAATATAGTAGATTGGAAGTTTCAAATCATCAATGTATTTAAGGAGCAAGGCTTTATTTATATACCCTGTTTCACCAAGCCACTGGCTTTTTGACTTTTCCATATGCGTCATCGTACCGACAAATGTATACTTTAAACGATACAATTTCTAATTTTTACGAAATATCAGTTACTTAAAAGATAATTACACAAGGATTACTTGTTGCCTTAAATTTAGTATCGAATGTTGCGCTATTAAAAAGCCCTTAAGCCCAAGTGTGACGCTGGATTCAGGGCGACTTTACGCATTTACGAAGGAATCCTTACGCCTAGCCTATCTGTTCCTGATTGTTTTCGACAGCAGTGCCAGCATAAACTGGAGCAGCTAAAGTCACCGCGAGTACAGAACAAACAGCAATTTTTTTTGAATAAAAATTTAATGTGTTCATAGCAATTCTCGATTGAATTGAAGGGAATTAAATTTTATCGACATTAAATAACTAAAACAACTATTATATGTTTTAACTAGGTTAAATAAGTTTAAGTTTTTTGTATATGATTGATTCATTTAGTGTTCGTCAGCAGGACATTTTAAAAATTATGCTGGAAAACAAGGATGGGGTAACTATTGACGATCTGGCGCAAAGATTGAGTATATCCCGCAACGCTATAAGGCAACATTTATCGGCAATGGAACGCGATACACTAATCAAACAATTAGGCACACGCCCTAGCATGGGTCGTCCAGAATTACTGTATGGCTTGGCTAATAAAGGCAGAGAAAAGTTCCCTAGGCACTATTCTTGGTTTTCTGAATTACTGATGACCGCACTTTTCAAAGAAGTCGGCAGTGATGGTTTAACAGATAAAGTAAAGGTGATGGGAGAAAACGTCGCCCAAGATTTGCTTTCCCGTCGTCGTCCTCCAGAATCCACGTTAGAAGCGATAAATGATCTGAATAAATTAATGGTTGAATTGGGCTACAGTTCAAGAGTGAAATTGAACGACGAAGGTGAAATATTTATAGAAGCCAATAATTGCGTGTTTCATGATCTAGCCGAAAAACACCCAGAAGTTTGCCAATTTGATTTGGCTTTGATGTCTTCTTTCACTAAAACCAATATATGTCATGAAGAATGTATGGTGCGAGGCGGTAAGGTTTGTCGTTTTAAATTTAATAATCAATAACATAAATTTTCAGTAGGCTATTTATGCCCTGATATGGCTATCCTAAACAGGGCGGTTATTAACGCAACAGAACCGTAAAAATCCTTAGTGACAGGTGAAAAAATACCAGTTGCCGACTATGCTAAACATGACAAACCAAGCGCGTCATAGTTAATACCGCACGGTTGTAATAAGGGCTAGATTTTCTCTAATAGCAGGAGTAAAAAGCCCAACCTTCTTTTATTTACTAAATGATGACATCATGAAATATAAATTACTAATGTTGGTTATATTATTTACCATGATTTTTGGTTGCTCGTTTACTCAAGAGGAAAGAACAGTGCTTAAACTTTCCAGTGATGGGAAGAAGCTAGTTTCGACTACTGAAGACTATGAACCTGAGGATATAGAAGACGCTGATGAACCACCAGAGCTTGAAATATCTAACCCTATGCCGCTTCGTGAACTGACAGCTCGTGAAATGTCAGTTCGTGAAAGGTCATTTCTTGAAATGCCTGTGCGTGAAATGTCAGTTCGTGAAAAGTCATTTCCTGAAATGCCTGTGCGTGAAATGCCACTTCGTGATAATTAATAATTTGGGTACGTTTAAACAAACGACACCAAAGTAGTCCCACGGGATTTAAGCGACATATCGTTGCCGTGATGTCATCAAATTATTCTTTTTAAGCCAATTATGAAGAGGTTGGCTTGTGTTGTTTTATAGCGTTGCGCGACGAATTTTTGGGTAGAACCATTGGCTAACAAGCTTTTAATTTCAGGTCTAAAAGCATCCAGCTTGCTTTTCCCCATACCTTTTGGGCGACCCAGTTTCATTTTTTTGGATAAGGATGGCAAAAAAGCAACGCAGGGCATGGGTTTTATTTCAGAATGGAAAATTACCTCAAAAACGATTGCTTTTAAAATCCCGTCTTTTCTTGAAAAAGTAATGAAGGGCAAAAATGAATCTGCAAAAATTTTTCAGCTTTTAAATTGGAGTATTTTTAATAGTTTTAATGGTAAATATGAGGCGATTATTTATAAACTCTGCAAAGATTATATTGGTATTGGACGCACACCGTATATGACGATTGATGAATATAGGGGATATATTGGATTAAAAGAAAATGAATATATAGAAATGCGAAATTTTACAAGACGTTGCATTACGACTCCTATTTTATCGATAAACAAAAATGAAATGTCTGATATTGAGGTTTCAGTAGAATATAAACGCACAGGGCGAAAAGTTGACGGCTTATATTTCAAGGCAAAAGAACGAAAACAAACCAGCCTACCCTTCCCAGAGTTTGAGCCACACAAGGCGTTTGCTTT
>NQJH01000077.1 GCA_002256685.1 Methylococcaceae bacterium NSP1-2
AGAAAACGTTGATGACCGAGTCGAGGCATTATTAAAAGCCGGATTAAAAGCCAGAATTATCGACGTTGAAGCTTTTGCTATGGAAAATGCCTTTTCCTTGCTGTCTGACCAGATTATAGAATCAACAGATGCTAAGACTGTTGCTATTGCAGACATAGGGGCAACAATGGCAACGTTGAATGTTCTGCATGATCGACGAGCGGTTTATGCGCGAGAACAGGTGTTTGGTGGTAAGCAGTTAACCGAAGAAATTCAACGTCGTTATGGCTTGTCCTATGAGGAAGCGGGTTTAGCAAAAAAACACGGTGGTTTGCCTGATAATTATACGGCGGATGTACTTGATCCCTTTAAAAGAGCAATGGTTCAGCAAATTCAACGCTTGTTACAGTTTTTTGTAGCCTCAGCTGCTAATAGAACGATTGATGGTGTTATTTTGGCGGGCGGTTGTGCCTCTATTCCAGGTATTGAAAAACTGGTTGAAAAAAGTCTGGACGTACCCGTAAATATCGCTAATCCATTCGTCAATATGGCACTATCCAATAAAATAAAACCTCAAATTTTAAGCAATGATGCGCCTGCAATGATGATTGCCTGTGGCTTAGCATTAAGGAGTTTTGATTAATGGCCAGAATCAATTTACTCCCTTGGCGGGAGGAGCAGCGTAAACAAAAGAAGAAAGATTTTTTAACAGCGATGGGGCTGCTTGTGTTGCTCACACTGGTTCTTTTTGGTTTTGTTCATACGCATATTCAAGGATTGCAAGCCTATCAAGAAGCAAGAAATAAAATACTTGAGGAAGAAATAGTTAGGCTGGATCAAAAGCTAGGCGAAATTAAAAATATTGAAGAAACAAAAAATAAGTTGCTAGCCAAAATAGACTTGATTCAAAAGTTACAAGAAAGCCGTCCAGAAGTTGTGCATTTGATAGATGAAATCCCTAGAACAACCCCCGATGGTGTTTTTCTTACTAAGTTTACTCAAGTAGCACAGGCATTAGTCTTTGAAGGTAAGTCACAATCAAACGCACGGGTTTCTGCCTTTATGCGAGCCATTGACGCATCGAACTGGCTACAAGCACCTGTGTTAGAGGAGATTAAGGCGGAGGATGCTAAATCGACTCAAAGTAATTTTAAGCTGAAAGCAACATTGGGCAAGCAAAACGCTGAAGCGACTAAAGTCGAAGCTACTAAATAAGGGTACATGATGAATCTGTCAGAAATTAATTGGGATCCTAATGCAGCGGGAACATGGCCGTTACCTGTAAAAGCAACCATCATATTGATTGTTTGTGGTCTAGTCGCTGGCGGGTGTATTTACTTGGATACACTGGATCAAATAACTGCACTTGAAACGGTGGAACAAAAAGAGGCGGAATTAAGAGCAACCTTTGAGACAAAACAGGCGAAAGCGGCAAATCTTCCAGATTACCAGTATCAATTAACTCAAATTGAAGCCTCATTAGATGAAATGATTAAACAAATGCCTACCGAAGCTGAAGTAGCCAGTTTGTTAGTAGATATTTCGCAAACGGGCTTAGCGACGGGCTTGGAATTTAAATTATTTAAGCCAGAAGCTCCAGTTCTTAAAGATTTCTACTCAGAATTACCTATTAAAATTGAGGTAACAGGAAAATACGAAGAACTGGGTTTGTTTATCAGCGGTTTAGCCTCTTTACCTCGAATTGTTACTGTGCATGATGTCAATATTTCGCCTGAAGAGAAAGATGGTGTATTGAAAATGCAGGCAACCGTCAAAACCTACAATGAAGCTGCAAGTACTAATCCAGTGGATATTGCCAAGAAGAAAAAGAGAGCTAAGCAATGAGAAAATATAAATCACCATTGTTGCGGCGCAAGTTAGTCAACTTACCTATTGCTTGTGCCATTTTTCTGACTTTATTAGCGGGTTGTAGTGAGGATGATTTTTCAGACTTAAATCAATATATTACAGAAGTTAAAATCAGACCAAAAGGCACTATCAAACCGTTGCCAGAAATTAAAGTTGTGGAGCCGTTTATATTTAAGCCTGAGGATTTGCGTGATCCTTTTAAACCAATAAAACCTGCTGAACTAGCAGGTGATGAGGCGAACGCATCAACGGGTAGCGGAATAAAACCAGATACCTCACGCCGTAAGGAAGAGTTGGAAGCCTTTCCTGTAGAGACTTTGAAGATGATCGGTACGGTGAATATGAAATCAACTTTGTGGGGATTGGTAAAATCGGCTGATAAAACTGTTTATCGTGTTCGAGTTGGTAACTATATGGGGCAAAATTATGGAAAAATTATCCGCATTAGTCCGGATAAAATTGAATTAATGGAAATAGTACCCGATAAGCCAGGAACATGGCGTGAACAACAAATGTCGATTATGTTGACAGATGAATTAGGAGGATAAGTGATGAGTAATAAACAAGGTAACATTATGTTGAATAAAATGGAGCGATCTCTATACGCCTATATTAGTGTAGGTTTATTTTTACTCATTGCTTACGTTGCCCCTGTTAGTGCCAACGATCTAACGAATATAGGTGTTGTTGCCTTAGCAGATAGTAAAATACAAATACAATTGGAAATGAGTGAGGCAGCAGTATTGCCCAAAGTGTTTCAAACCGATAATCCTGCAAGAATCGCACTGGACTTTTCGGGTATAAAAAACGTGCTAAATAAAAAAATGTATCCTGTCAATCAGGGCTTAGTTAGCAATGTTTATGTTGCCTCCACAAACGATAGAGTTCGTGTGGTGATTAATTTGCTCGAATCAACATCGTTTGAAACTAAGGTTGTTGGTAATAAAGTGTTGTTGACTTTAGCACAGACTAAATCAGTAGCACCTGCCATAATGCCTCAAGCAACTGTTCAAAAAAATACCGGACCAGTGGCTGTTGCATCAGCGATTCCACCTACTGCATTACCGGTTATGTCTGCATCTCGTGGCAATCCAACAAAGTCAGTTATTCCTGCATTAATGCCTGAACAGGCTATTAGCGGTTTTGATTTTAAACGGGGAGACAAGGGAGAGGGACGGATACTGATTTCTTTGGCAAACCCCAATACGATTGTGAATACCAAAGAGCAAGCTGGCAAGGTCATATTAAGTTTCGTCAATACCCGCTTACCTAGTAATCTATCAAAAAGACTGGACGTGTCTGAATTTGCGACACCTGTTAAGTATATTGATGCAGTCTCGTCGGGTAGGGAAGCCACGCTTACCGTGGTCATGCAAAATAGTCTTTACGATTATTCCTCGTTTCAATCTGAAGGTTTATTAACAATTGAGTTTCGACCTTTAAGCGCGGCAGAAAAGCAAGCGATGGAAAGATCGCGCACAAAATATACCGGTGATAGATTATCCTTGCATTTTCAGGACATTGAAGTTCGCAGCGTTATTGCAATTTTAGCTGAATTTACGGGGCAGAATGTGGTCGCGGGTGATGATGTCACCGGTACGATTACTTTAAAGCTGGATGATGTGCCTTGGGATGAAGCGTTAGACTTTATTATGATGACTAAAGACCTCGGAAAATATGAAACGGGTAATGTCACCTTAATTTCACCATTAGACAAAATTAGAACTTATAAGGAAAAGCAACGGGCAACGGAGGCTGTGGTTGCCGCATTAGACCCTTTAATTACCGAGTATATTAAAATTAACTACGCTAATGCGGCGGCTCTTATTCCTTTATTATCGGGAGCAAGTGCGGGGATTAATATTTGTAATGCCTCGTCAACATCAGGTGCTGTAACAAGTGCGCTGCCTACGCCAGTCCCTATGGCAACCGCTCAAGGCGGGGGCACTGGACCAGGGCAAGGTGGAGAAGGTACGGGTACGACAGGAGGAGAAAACAGTGACAATACTTCGAGTAGCTTGAGTGCGCTTTCTACACGCGGTACAGCTGTTGTTGATCAAAGAACCAATACCCTCATCATTCGTGACACAGCAAAACGTCTGGAGGAAATTAGAAATTTGATTCACAGATTGGATGTTCCTGTTAAGCAAGTGATGATTGAGTCAAGAATTGTGATTGCTACCAATAACTTTGTTAGAGAATTAGGGGTTAAGTTTGGTGGAGCAAGAGTTGGTGTCAGCGGTAGTGGCAAGGGAGTCGCTGTCGGCGGAACGGGGACGCGTGGTAATGTGATACCTGAATCAACAACATCAGGATTTCTTGGTGAAGTAGGCGATCAATTAGTTAGTCTTGGTACGGCAGGCACGCCTATGGGTGCATTAGGGATGACATTAGTACGAAGTGCGGACTATGTGCTGAACCTTGAGTTACAAGCCTTACAGGCACAAGGTAAAGGCGAACTAATTTCTAATCCACGCGTGATGACTTCTGACCGTTGTCAGGCGACCATTAAACAGGGTGTGCAGATTCCTTACTCATCAGCGGTTACCTCGGGAAACACCACTACGAATACGACGGTATTCGTTGATGCTGTACTGGAATTGGATGTCACGCCGCAAATAACACCGAACGGCAGCGTCATCATGAAACTCAACATTACCAAAAATAGTCCCGGCGCAGCAACGCCTCAAGGTCTAATCGGTATCGACAAAAGAGAAATTCATACTAATGTTCGCGTGTTAGATGGTGAAACAGTGGTACTGGGTGGAATCTTTGAGGAAACCATCGCCGAAAATCTTAATAGTGTGCCTTTCTTTGCTGATTTACCAGGTGTTGGTTTTCTGTTTAAGAACACTAGAAAGCAGGATGATAAAACTGAATTGTTGATTTTTATCACGCCCAAAATTACTAAAGATGAGATGGCTAGCGATTGATCGCTTCTACTTAACGTAAAAAGGAGGCATAATGCCTCCTTTTTTTTGATATGTAACCCAACAAAATAAGCAGAGCAATCATCATGTCGCGATTTGAGAATATATATTTAGTTGGTCTTATGGGGGCAGGAAAAACTACCATAGGTCGCCAATTGGCAAGAACACTTAAATTGCCTTTTTATGACAGTGATAAGGCGATTGAAGAAAGTACAGGTGTGGATATTCCAACCATTTTTGAATTTGAAGGCGAAGAAGGTTTTAGGGATAGAGAGCAAAAAATGCTCCAACAACTTACCAAAATGGATGGTATTGTGTTAGCAACCGGTGGTGGCGCAGTGTTGCGCGAAGAAAATCGCCAGTTATTAAAGGAAAATGGTTTTATCGTCTATTTACAATGTTCGGTAGATCGTATACTGGAGCGTACCCGTCGTGATACGCAACGTCCTTTATTAAATACCGACAATCCTAGAGAACGTATAGAAACGTTGTTTGCCCAGCGTGAACCACTGTATTTATCGTGTGCCGATTATAAAATCGATACTGGCGTTTTACAGAGTAAAGTCGTGGTCAATCACATTTTAGAAGAATATAAATCCGTTCATCGCTAATAGTATGAAAGTATTACAAGTCGAGCTAGGTGAGCGTAGTTATCCTATTTACATAGGCTCTGATTTACTCAGCCAACCCACCCTATTAACTCAGCATATTAAAGCCAAACAGGTACTGGTGGTAACTAACACCACCATCGCGCCCTTGTATCTAGCGACGGTTTTACAATCGTTGCAAGATTATTGTGTGGAAACGGTTATTCTGCCTGATGGTGAACAGTACAAAACTTTAGATTATGTTACGCACATATTCGATAAATTACTGGCGGCTAAATTTAGCCGTAATGCCACACTGATTGCGTTAGGCGGCGGTGTCATTGGTGATATGGGTGGTTTTGCTGCCGCGTGTTATCAGCGCGGCATTGCCTTTGTGCAAATACCGACCACGCTGTTAGCGCAAGTGGATTCATCGGTTGGTGGGAAAACAGGCGTTAATCATCCGTTAGGCAAAAACATGATTGGCGCGTTTTATCAGCCGCAATGTGTGATTGCTGATGCCAATGTATTAGATACGTTGGATGATAGGCAATTATCCGCAGGGCTTGCTGAAGTTATTAAATACGGGTTAATTAGAGACGCGGAATTTTTTGCGTGGCTAGAAAATAATATGTCTGCTTTATTAGCCAGAGATAAAGCTGCGTTAGCATTCGCCATCGAACAATCGTGTTTAAATAAAGCTCAGGTTGTTGCCGAAGATGAAACTGAAACGGGTGTGCGTGCTACGTTAAATTTAGGGCATACTTTTGGTCATGCGATTGAAACAGGCTCAGGTTACGGACATTATTTACATGGTGAAGCGGTAGCGATTGGCACTTGCCAAGCCGCCGATTTATCACGGCGCAAAGGCTGGTTGACCGATGCCGATGTGAGCAGAATTATTGCCTTATTTGAGCAAGCCAAGTTACCGACTACACCACCAAAAGGGCTTGATAGCGATCGCTTTTTGGAATTAATGGCAGTTGATAAAAAAAATATCGATGGGCAAATTCGTCTAATTCTGTTAGAAAAAATTGGTTTAGCCACGTTACCAATTTATGTAGAGCTAGCCTTGTTGGTGTTGACACTGAAAACTTATGGCAGAGAATGAGGGTTTTGCCTATCAGATGAGCGATCAAAGCACTGTTGATTATTCACTGATAACACAAGAACGTAGCGCGAAGTTAGAATTATTAAGCCATTTACTGAGCAATTCAACACGCGCCATTATACTGTGCGGTTCTAAGGGGATTGGTAAAACCACCTTACTGAATGTTTTTCAACAACGGCGTAATGCGTCATGGCACACTTGTTTTATACAGAGCAGGGCGGATTTAACTCTCGAACGAATAGAAACGCAGCTCATGGAGATCATTCCAAAAACTCAAACTTTGGTCAGTTTCTTTGAGCAGCTAGCCGCGCAACATAAAAAAATCGTATTAATCATTGATGATGCTGGCAGTTTAGCCCCGTATTTAATCACCCTGATTATTAATTATGTGTCCCTGCATTCCGTTTTAAATGTAGTTTTCGTGCTAACGCATGACGATTTAGCAATAAAAACCCATTCCGATAGCGCGATAGAAGATTGTCATATTATTGAAATTCCGCCCTTATCCGAAGCGCAATGTGGCGATTTTTTACACCATTTGGCATTTAAATCTATATTTAAAATACCGATTGATAGCATTACCGATAGCATGATAGCGAGTCTCTACCAGCAAACACACGGTATTCCAGCAAATATTATTGCGCAGTTACCGAGGCTAGCCCACCCACAAAAAAATACAAAAACAGCCGAATGGTTACCCATTACCCTATTGGGTTTACTGGTCGCTTGGATTGTACTGTGGGTCTTGTCTGGACATAATATGCCTAGCTTAGCACCGCTTCATTCGCTATTAAAATCACTCACAGACCGATAACTAACAACACCATGACCCACTTAAAAAACGATACGTTCATTAAAGCCCTGTTAAAACAACCTGTTGCTTATACGCCTGTGTGGATGATGCGCCAAGCAGGACGCTATTTACCCGAATACCGCCAAGTACGCGAACAAGCAGGCAGTTTTTTAAATCTCTGTACCAATCCAGAACTCGCCTGTGAAGTGACGTTACAGCCGTTACGCCGCTTTGATTTTGATGCTGCGATATTGTTTTCCGACATTCTTACTATTCCCGATGCAATGGGTTTAGG
>NQJH01000286.1:0-527 GCA_002256685.1 Methylococcaceae bacterium NSP1-2
AATTACCATCAATATTTTCAACATTGCCAAAATCAATTCCGAAGTGCGCGGTGGTAAGTCACCACGCATTAAACGTTTGTCTGAATATTTGGGTGATAGTTATTTCAATTATTTAGCTGAGTTGCCCGATTTAGTTTTATTGATGGATGAATCACACCGTTATCGTGCTGATGCGGGGGTTCGCGCACTGAATGAGTTAAAGCCTTTGCTGGGCTTAGAATTAACCGCGACACCGTTTACTGAGAGCAGTAAAGGCACTGTGGCGTTTAAAAATGTGGTGGTGGATTATCCGTTAGCCAAAGCAATGGATGATGGCTTTGTTAAAGAACCTGCGGTGGTGACGCGCCGTGATTTTAATCCTGAGCAGTATTCCAAGGAAGAACTCGAACGCATTAAATTGATGGATGGAATCCGTCTACATGAAATGACTAAAGTGGAGTTACTGACCTATGCGCGTGAAAATGATGTTTCAATCGTTAAGCCATTTATGTTGGTGATTGCTAGAGATACCACTCATGCAGCGCAAC
>NQJH01000286.1:593-7620 GCA_002256685.1 Methylococcaceae bacterium NSP1-2
TATTCAGGTCGATAGCAGTCGCAGTGGGGCTGCCGAAGAGGAAATGATTAGCCGATTGTTAGCGGTGGAAAGTCACGATGAACCCACGGAAGTGGTGATTCACGTTAATATGCTGAAAGAAGGCTGGGATGTTACGAATCTTTATACCATCGTGCCGTTACGCGCTGCGAATGAACGCACTTTGATTGAGCAATCGATTGGGCGCGGTTTGCGCTTACCTTATGGCAAACGCACAGGCGTGAGTGCGGTGGATAGATTGAATATTGTCGCCCATGATCGTTTTCAAGAAATTATTGATGAAGCCAATAATCCTAATAATCCACTGCGCTTACAGCAGGTGATTCTCGACGCGCCATCTAATCAAGATAAAACCGAAAGCGTGGCAGTTGAGTCTACTCTTAATACGCTGATTAGTGGCAAACCCTATCCCACGTCAGACGATAAACCGCCTGTGTTTACAGGGATTGCGGAACAAGCGGTTGCAGCGTGTGCGATGGCTGAATTAAATAAGTTACAACATAGCCCCAAAATAGTTGCCACCAGTCAGGCATTATTGAATGCCTCCATACAAACGGCTGTTGTTTTGGCAGTTACCGAACAGTTAAGCAGTGGGCAACAGTCTTTGCTAGCTAACGAAACCGCTATTAATATTGCTGATATTGTCGCAAAAACCACCGCATTAATGGTTAATCATACCATCGATATTCCTCGCGTTATTGTTGTGCCTAAAGGTACAGTGAGTTATGGCTATAAACCGTTCACGCTTGATTTAAGTGCTTTGCATCTGCAACCTTCAGAACGCGGCATTGTGATTCAAAGCCTACAAACTAACGAGCAGCAATTGATCGCGGCGGCAAATAATAGCAGCGACGTAAAGCCAGAAAACAGTATTGTTCACGCGCTGAGTGATTATGATGATATTTCTTATGATGACCACGCGGAGTTAATTTATGACTTGGCAAGTCAAGCCGTTGCACATTTGCGTAGCTATCTAAAAGAAGATGAAGCACTTAATGTGTTGAGCAATAATCGCCAATTACTGGCTAAAAATATTCATGCCCAAATGGCAGAACATTTTTGGGAGCAAGCTGATAGTTATGAAGTGGAAGTGCGTAGTGGTTTTACGCCGTTAAAAAGTTGTGCTTATACGGTTGCGGCGGGGCAAACGCCCTTTTCTTACCGTGATACTGTGACTGAAAAAAACAAAATCAAACAAATGCTGTTTGATGGCTTTAGCAAGTGTTTATATCCGCTACAGAAATTTGATTCTGATACCGAACGCCGTTTTGCGGTGATTTTAGAACGCGATGCGCAAAAGTGGTTTAAACCTGCGAAAGGTCAGTTTCAAATTTATTATAAAGACGGTGTGAATCATCCTGAATATATTCCCGACTTTGTCGCTGAAACTGAACATTGCGTGTTGATGGTGGAAACTAAATCACAAGCAGAAATGACCGATACCAACGTGCAAGCTAAAGCCGATGCTGCAATTAAATGGTGTGAAAATGCCAGCGACTATCTACTGAATAATAACGGCAAAGCGTGGAAATATTTATTGATTCCACATGATGAAATTAAGGAGAATTTTCAGCTAAGCGATTATGTGCGTAGGTTTGAACGATCTGTCTATAACAATTAAATTATACTTTGATTGACCTCCTCCCCTTGCTTTAGCTAGAGTAGTAAGTCAATAATCCCAACTAAGAGAGTCATAATGGTTAAAGAACGGTACACACGCTTTAAAGATATTTCTGTCAGCGAAAGAATTTTAAATACTGTGTTTTTGCTAACCATAGGACTCGGTTATATGGCTGCTTTAGCTAATTTGTATTACACCCATCAAGGGCGTGATGGTAAGGCGGGGCTTTCTATTGATGATGTCACTATTCATTATCACGGTTCTAAAGAACAAACGCGCCTAGGTAATGCGATTACTGGCATCATGGAACCTAATCTACGGCATAAAAGTGATAAAGACGTTATTTTGGATTGGATACAAGCTGGCGCGGAAGAACCTGAATATAAAGAAAAAATTGCGCCGATATTAAATCGGGATTGTGTCATTTGTCATACGCCTAGCATTAACCCTTCGCTACCTGATTTAAGCAATTATGCAGGTGTTGCAGAAGTTGCTCATTCAGGCGGGGCAAGCATTCCAGCATTAATCCGTGTTTCACATATTCATTTGTTTGGTATTGCATTTATTTTATTTTTTATCGGTAAAATATTTATTCTCTGTGACATTAATATCTATGTAAAAAGAATTGCCGTAGTCATTCCGTTTGCGGCCATGTTATTGGATGTGCTGTCATGGTTCATTACCAAATCCATCCCCAGTTTTTCCTATGTAGTAGTCCAGGGAATTATCAATAATTAAGACTTGCCCGCACCACTATTCGAGTGGCATGACGTGCTGGCAAATACGAAGCCAGCAATACTAACACGGTCACTATTGCCAACCACAACCAAACGGCAAGCCACGAAAAACTAAAATCAAGTTGTATACCTAGCATGATTTCACCTAATTTTCGAGACAGGGGTTCGGCTGAAAAATAGGCAATAGGAATGCTAATAAGCCACGCCATTAAGCCATGAAAAAACCCTTCTAGCATAAATAGCTTAAAAATTGCCGATGAACTTGCGCCAATAGCGCGTAATACGCCTATCTCACGCGTGCGTTGTAAAACCCCAATCGCCAAGGTGCCAGACAAGCCGATTGCCCCCACTGAAGCAATCAATGACGCAAGCCCTAATAACATACTGGTAATGGGGCGAAACTGATTTTTAGCGTAATGCCGTTGCTCCAGCTTGGCAATGGTAGTGTAAAAATCCAGTTTGATATGTTGATTTTGAAACGCTTGTTTTAACGCGTCAGCATAAGTTTTTTCTTCTTCCAGTGTTGTGACATTCGCCGATAACAAAGCAAATGAGCTGTATTGCTTACGCTGTGTGAACGTTTGGATAGTGCTTAAAGGCGCATATACCGGCTCGACCGCATAACCAGAACCGGCAAACCAACGATACAAACCAATCACTTGCCATTCACTATTGAATTGCCCCAGTAGATTCATGTTGATGCTATCACCGACTTGAATACCGTTAAGTTCTGCGGTTGCGGCATTCAGCACTAGCACTTTCTGTTCATTATCGTTATGTTCAAACCAACGCCCTGCAACAATCAGCGGTTTATACATCACCGATTCCACTGGCAGGGCAACAATTTGTACGCCCAAACTCCCCGCTTGTTTTAGTAACACGTTATTGCGAGATAGTTCAGCAGGCAATCTGTTCCATAATTCCAGTCCTGTGGTTTGTGGCACAGTGCGAATTAATTCCTCAACTAAAGCGGACGGTTGATCGCTACTAAAACCTAAACGCACGTTGTATTTACTCCGCGCCAGCTCATTATCCAGCGTCAAATTCACCGATGTTATCAAGCTGATAATGATGATAAACAACACACCGGCAATAATTAGCACAATCTGCGTCCATAATAAACGGGCTTTACGGCGAAATAAATTGCCCAAGGTGACAGCGTAAAGTGTCGGTAACGCACTGAATACTTTACCCTCTAGCCAATTATCAAAACGACTACTACCAAAATCAGCTCCCAGTCCGTAGCTTGCGATTGCTTGCCGAACCGACAGGGACGCGCCACGCCAAATGGGATAAAGGGACGCTAACAACGGCGCGAGCAATCCACCTGCAATCATCAAATACAAAGTGCGGGATGAATATTCAAAACCGTCCATTTCGATATTAAATAAATTCAGCAACCACTGACTACTAAAATAAGCCCCCGCTAAACTCAACGGCACTGCCAAGAGCAGAGCAAGCAACGCGACAATAAACACTTCGGTCAAATAAATGCGGGCAATGGTTAAACGCCGCGCACCGAGTGATTTCATGATGCCAATCTGATCCGTTTGTTGGGTAATTAACGCTGCGATGGTGTTAAGAATTAATACCGAACTCAAGGCTAACGATGCCCACGCCATCACCGTTAAAATTAAATTTATACCTGAAAAAAACGGTCTGCCCCAATGTTGTTCTGGATTTTGTAATAAAGTAGCGTTTACACCGATGCCCAAGCGTGCTGTGTTTGTGCGAATTTCACCTGCAATTAAACGGGCTTTTTCTTCGCTATAAGGTTGTGTGACTTGTACTAATAATTGTCGAAAGGTATTCGGTGCGATACCAAAAACAGCCGCTGACTCAGGTGAAATAAAGAAATGTAATTGCCCACCAAAAGGCGGTGGTTTAACAAATGTTCGCCGGTTTCGGTTTCAAAAACAAGACTATCGCCTGATTTTAGCCCTGCGGCTTTTGCTGATAAACGTTCTACTGCTAAGGCTTTATCATGCGGAAACTGTCCCGATAATAAAGTCATTACATCATAGTGTTGTACACGATAATCAGGGCGCACTATCGCCGTCCCCGTTTGCCACTGCGGATTATTAGCCGTTTTAAAACGCACGGTAAATTGCGTTAATGTATCGACACCCGCTACGCCAGCAATGGTTTTTATTTGTTCTGCGACGGCAAGATTAGCGTCCGTTTTGAGGATTAAACTAATATGTGAAGGCGAAGAGCGTTTATGTGAGCCATCCATTTTGCTCAGTTGTAAATCGATCATGCCCAATAAAGTACCGACCACAAATATGCCGATAGCAATACTGGAAATAGCAAGTAGTGTGCGTGATTTTTGTGCCAGTAAATCAGCGCGAATTTTATGCCAGAAACTATTCAAAGACGTAATCCGAACGGGCAATGATTTGATCGTCATAAATACGCCCAGAATGAATAGTAATACGCCGTGATGCCGATTCTGCCAAGGTTTCATTATGCGTCACCATGACTAGGGTTTTACCTTGCTGATTGAGTTTTAAGAACAATTCAAACACGGTATCCGCCGTTTCCGCATCAAGATTGCCGGTTGGTTCATCGGCGACAATGAGTTGTGGGTCATTAGCCAACGCCCGTGCAATCGCCGCACGTTGCTGTTGACCGCCTGATACCTGACTCGGTAGTTGTTGCGCTTGATCGGTCAAACCCACTAACTCCAATAAATACCGCGCTCTTTCTAAGCGTTCGCGTCTTGGTTTTTTAGCGACAAAATCCATAGGCAACAAAATATTTTGCAACAAACTTAATGACGGTAATAATTGAAAAAACTGAAACACGATACCGATATTAGCCCCGCGCCATACTGATAATTGCTCTTCTTTTAGCTTGTGCAACGCGCTACCACAGACATGCACTTGCCCTTGAGAGGGTTTATCAATCCCTGCCAATAAATTTAATAACGTTGATTTTCCATTACCCGAAGGACCCACAATAGCGACAAATTCCCCTGCATTAATCTCTAAGGATATATCGTGTAACACAGGCTGGATTATTTGCCCATTCATGTATGCTTTATAGACATTTTGTAGTTTGATGAGGGGGAGCATGGTCAGAATCAAATGATAGTGTTGTACAGTAGACATTTAGGTTCTATCATGCGCTTCCTTTACGAAACACACAACATCATGACTTCAATACAGCTATTTTGGCTAATCCTTGGCACAACGTGGGCAGCGATTGAAATCGCTATCGCCACCAAAACCCGCGTACAGTTTACCAGCACTACGCAACTTGAATACCGTTCTGAGTCATTAATTTGGCTGGTTGTTGTTATTGCTTTAGTCGCCGCACTTTGGCTTAAACAACAGCACTTGGTGACGTTGCCGATAGCCATTTTTAATCGCCAAATCATAGCGATGGTGTTTTTTATAACGGGTATTGTTCTACGTTACTATGCAGTATTTAGTTTAGGAGAATTTTTCAGCACCACCGTGATTACTCAAGACAGCCATATTCTCATTGAAAAAGGACCTTATCGTGTGATAAGACACCCGGCTTACACAGGCTTACTCAGCAGTTTTTTTGCCGCTGGTATTGCTATGGGTGATGGCTTGGCATTACTGGTATTAGTTTATCCTATTGCTTATGTATTAATTCAACGCATACGCATAGAAGAACAATGGCTGAGCAAACATTTTGGTAATATTTATAATGACTATTGCCTTCGGACTAAGAAATTAATTCCGTGGCTTTATTAACCTTGTTAAAACCGCATTATGTCTTGACTATCGTTTGCACTAAAGGCACATTAACAAACAAACATTAATACTCTATAAATTATCATGCCAAAAACAAAACATATTGTGATCGTTGGTGCAGGTCCTGGTGGTCTGTGTGCTGGGATGCTGTTAAGCAAACGCGGCTTTAAAGTATCAATATTTGAAAAAAATGCCGACGTTGGTGGTCGCAATCGTCCGATTAGCAGGGATGGCTTTGTGTTTGATACTGGACCTACGTTTTTGTTAATGAAATACATTCTGGATGAAATGTTTCAGCTTTGCGGTAAACGTAGCGAAGATTATCTGGAATTTTTTAAGCTTGATCCGATGTATCGCTTATTATTTTCAGATCGTGCGGTTGATGTGTATTCTGACCGCGATAAAATGCGGGCTGAATTACAACGAGCGTTTCCTGAAGGTAGCGCGGGGTTTGATGCTTATCTTAAGCAAGAAGGTCAACGGTTTCGAAAACTCTATCCGTGTATCAAACGTGATTATTCCAGTTTGAAAGCCTTTTTTTCATGGGATTTAATTCGCGCTTTGCCGTATTTAGCCTTAAATCATAGCGTTTTTTCTAATCTAGGTCGGTATTTTAAAGAAGAGAAAATGCGTTTGGTGTTTTCTTTTCAATCCAAATACTTGGGAATGTCGCCTTGGGAATGCCCTGCCCTGTTCACCATGTTGTCTTATTTAGAACATGAATACGGTATTTATCATGTTAAAGGCGGACTCAATAAAATCGCCGAGGCAATGGCGAAAGTCATCACAGAACAAGGTGGTACGATTCATACCGATACCCCTATTGACTCGTTAATCATTGAAAATAAAGTCGTTAAAGGGGTGCGTTTAGCAGACGGCAGTGAGGTTCTGGCAGATGAAGTGGTTGTGAATGCCGATTTTGC
>NQJH01000078.1 GCA_002256685.1 Methylococcaceae bacterium NSP1-2
CCTATTACTATCCCTATCATACCCAGCCCACGCTGGACAAGCCAACACACCCAACCAATTTTCAGGCGAATGGGAAGGCGCGGGGACACAGAGTGATGGGAGTCATTGGAGCATTCGGGTTAATAGCCGTCCTAATGGTTACTTCATTGATTACCCGTCTTTAGTGTGTGGCGGGGTGTGGACGTTACTCAAAACCACTGAGTCCAGTTTGGTGTTTAAAGAGACGCTGACTTATGGGATTGAACGCTGTGTGGATCATGGTGAAATCGTCATCAACCATGTTGCACCGAACAAGGTGAGTTATGCGTGGTCTAGTGCAAAAAGCAAAATAACAGCGGCGGGGAATTTAACGCGTAAGATGAATAGAGCAAACCTATCGCATTAGTGACAAATAATAGGTTTCGGCTATCACTTATTACAAGGTCTTACCGCCTTATAGGATATTTTTAATATCCATTTTCTATCCTTTAATACTCCATTTTAAGTTATTGCCCCTGCTATTTTTCTAGGTAACAATGATATTTTAAAAAGCGCGTAATATTTTGTTGTGTGCTTTGCTAGATACACAGGCTGTAAAACAGTCGCAGTTAACGAAAGTTAAGTTAAACGTATCGGAGTACAGTTATGAAACACCTTCAGTTTGTCATTATTCTTGTCGTCTCTGTATTAACGGCTTTTCCAGTATTAGCCGCAAATCCTACTAGCGCGGAAATAACGCTACAATCCCAGCAACGACTGACCGGAATGCGCGAGGCACTGGGTCTTGATGAGAATAATTCTTTTCAGGTGCAAAGTTTACAGCAGGATGCACTGGGACAAACGCATGCTTTCAACAATTTTATCATGGTCTGCGGGTTTGGGGCGGCGAAGTCATCACCCATACGCAAGCGAATGGGCGTGAACTGCCTGCGACTACTGCCGCGCTTAAACAGGCAATTCAAATTGATATAACACCGAAACTGTCGGTAACTGACGCGTTAGCTGTGGTTAAAAAAGACCTCGCTTTACCTTCTGCATTTTCCCATGAACCTACCGTTGAGCTGGTGATTTATGCCGAAAAAGTCAGTCAGGTATCAGCATCAGGTATCAGCAAATAAGGCTCAGGTCTTAGCAGAGAAGTTGAATGCAGAAGATTTTGTTACTGAGGTAAAAGGCTATCAACTGGCATATTACATTCACACCGAATTGAACAATCCCAATGACACACGCCATACCGATTATTTGATAAATGCACACACGGGCGCGATTATTGAGAAATGGGATAGTCTTCAAAGTGAGAACGCTATCGGTAATGGTAAAAGTCAGTACAGCGGCGCGGTGAGTTTGAACACCAACAGCGTGGCAAGCGGCTTTGAGTTACGGGATTTGACCAGACCTGTCAGTGGCGGCAACGTGGTTTACAATCTGAATCACTCCACCTCAGGCACGGGGACTATTTATACTAATGCCAATAATACTTGGGGCGATGGTGTTAATTTCAAAGAAGACCCAGAACCCACTACCTCGGCTAATGGACAAACGGCGGCAGTCGATGCGGCTTACGGCATACAAGCAACGTGGGATATGTACAAAAATGTCTTTGGGCGTAATGGGATTAATGGGCAAGGGAAACTGACATATGCGCGGGTGCATTATGACAATGCTTACGATAATGCCTTTTATTCAGACTCTTGTATGTGCATCACTTACGGTGACGGTACTAAACTTCAAACCCTCACCTCTTTAGATGTCGCTGCCCACGAATTTTCGCATGGCGTGTGCATGACTTCGGCAGGTCTTATTTATAACAAAGAATCTGGCGGTTTAAACGAAGCCAATTCTGACATTATGGGCGCGATGGCAGAGTTCTATACGCGTGGCGCGAACGGTAAAGGCAGTGTTATTCCTGACACAGGCGGAACGTGGACGCAAGGCGAACAAATCACCACGCCCGCTTTTCCGCTGAAAATGCGCTTTTTGTACAAACCTAGCAAGGATGGGAAAAGTGCCGATGCGTGGAGTCCAACGCTACAAAATCTGAATGTGCATTACAGTTCTGGACCGATGAATCGTGCCTTTTATTTCCTGAGCCAAGGAGCAACTAAGACGGGAGAAACGTCCACGTCCTACTTGCCAAACGGCATGACAGGTATCGGCAATGATAAAGCCGCTAAAATCTGGTTTCGTGCGTTGACCGTTTATATGACTCCTGACACTAACTATATGGGGGCAAGAATCGCGTGTATTCAGGCGGTAAGAGATTTATTTCCTGTATCAGGGGCTGAGGAAATTGCGGTATGGAATGCCTTTGCGGGTATTAATGTCGGCAGTGTTTGGAGTGGAGCTGACGCGCCACCGACGGTCACGGTAAGTGAAACTGGCGATAAAGGCACGCTTACTTTTAGTGCCACGGCTTCCGATGATAAAGGCGTGGTGAAAGTTGATTTTTTGCTTGATGGCGCGTTGGTTGGCACAAGTGCTGCTACGCCTTACACCATGACTTATGACTCATTGATGCAGGATGATGGTAGTCACACGCTGGTTGCTAAAGCCACGGATACCACCGGTCAGTACACTAACGCTACGATGACCTTTACCATCAACAACGGGCAGTTAGTTCGTAACGGCAGTTTTGAGAAAGGTTATGGCGTGGGCTGGTCAAATACCACGGGTATGCAGATTGGTACTATTTTGGGTCAGACAGCGTTTGATGGCACGAAGATGGCAAAGTTTTGTGGCACTGGCTCAAAAATGAGCGTCGCTTTGTATCAGTCGGTAACTATTCCTGCCAGCACGCCATCGGCAATTTTGAGTTACGCACTGCATATTGAAACCAAAGATACCTCTACCAGTGTTGCCAGTGACACGTTTGCGGTACAAGTTCGTAATAGCTCAGGGGCTATTGTCAAAACGCTGGCAACTTATAGCAATCTAAATGCGGCAACGGGCTATAAGGTTTACAGCTTGGATATGACGGCTTACAAAGGGCAGACTATTCAACTGTATTTCTTAGGTGCGGAAGATGCGGCATTATCTACAGGTTTCATACTGGATAAAGTCAATCTCATGGTGAGCGGTGGTGGCGGTGTTGATGTTCCGCCCACCGTCAGTGTTAGTGAAAGTGGTAGTAGCGGCATGATTAGTTTTTCTGCAACGGCGACCGATGATGTCGGCGTGACTAAAGTGGAATTCTATGTGGACAATGTACTGAAAGGTAGCGATACCACTGCGCCGTACAGTATGACCTTGGATAGCAGTACGCTGACCAATGGCTCTCACACGCTACTGGCTAAAGCCTACGATACAGCGGGTAATATTGGTACATCAACACCCGTGACGTTTTTGGTCAACCCGCCTAACGATGTCCCTGTGATTTCCGTTACTGAAACAGGTAGCAGCGGCATCATTACGTTCTCTGCGACGGCGACCGATGATGTCGGCGTAACCAAGGTGGAATTTTATGTGGACAATGTGCTGAAAGGGACTGATACCACGTCGCCCTATAGTATGACACTGGATTCTCTGACATTAACTGCGGGCAGTCATATTTTAGTGGGTAAAGCCTACGATGCCGCAGGTAACATAGGGTCATCGGCTAGTGTCACTTTCACCATCAATATTGCGCCTACGCCGACTACTTATAACGAGGTTGAGAATAATGGCACGACTCAGACTGCCAATGTCATCGCCGACACAGTTACCAAAATCATAGGCTACCTCGGCACATCTAACGATAAAGATTATTTCAAAATCAACGTCTCGGCGGGTCGCACAGTAACGGTCAATATGACAGGTCCAGCGGCAGATTATGATCTTTATCTACTCAATAGCTCAGGTGTCACACTGAGAACCAGTGCCGATGTCGGTGCGACCGAATCGGTAACTTACAAGAACGCCAGCACGATGACTGCTACTTACTATATAAAAGTGGTTGCTTTCGGTGGAGCTTATAACTTAACTAAGCCTTACAGTCTTGTGCTTAGTCGTTAATTTTTAATTAAGTTAAGCCGTTCATGCTTAGACAAGCTCAGCATGAACGGCTTAACGTTGTTGGGTGCGAATTTGTCGCACCTATCGCACTTGTACGCTAGTTTTCGTTATTCGATAAGATGGAGTAGTATGAAGCCCTTTAAAAATGCTAACTCATTACAAACTATGAAAGTGAAAAAAATGTTCAGGTCGTTGTTATTAATCAGCTTGATTTTTTTACCCAGCATCGTCCTGAGTAATACCCTAGAACAGCAAAGAACTGATTTTTTGCAAGCAGAACAGGCGGTAAATCAAGGTAATGAAGCCGCATTTTTACAGCTAAATACCGGCTTAGTTGATTATCCGCTTTATCCCTATTTACAGTATCAGTGGCTAAATAACCATTTGCCTGATACCGACAAAATACTGGCATTTTTAACCACTTATTCAGACAGTCGCTATGCGTCGATGTTACGCGCTAAGTGGTTAGCTTATTTAGCGGATCAGCAACGTTGGAACGAATTTATTCAAAACTATCAAGCCAGTGATAACACTGCCCTTGCCTGTCAGTTTCAGTGGGCGAATTATCAAACAGGTAATATTACACAGGCATTGAGTGAAGCCAAACGTTTATGGGCGAAAGGGGAAACATTGCCTGATGAATGTGATTCGCTGCTGTCCGCTTTGCTGGCATCGCCGGTAATGACTTCTGAATTAATATGGCAACGTTTTGAGTTAGCGTTAAAAAAAGACAATGTGTCATTAGCCTCACACATTCAAGGCTTGATGGCTAAAACTGATCAAAGCATTGCAGATGTTTGGTTACAGGTACACAAAACCCCCACACTCATTACCCAAAGTAGTTTTTGGAATCCAATAATGGGGCAGTTATTTGCTCACGGTGTACTGAGAATGGCAAAGTCAAATCTGGATAACGCGATTGCCGTGTGGGATAACAATAAAGCCGCCGTCAATCCAAACCATGAAACGGCGCAACAAGTTGAACGTGAACTTGCACTCGCACTGGCACGCAAACGCGATATTAGAGCATTTGACCGCTTGAACCTTGTCCTTAATCCCGATGAAGAGGTACGGGAATGGAAAATTAGAGCCGCTTTGTTAGCACAAAATTGGCAACAGGTAAGTAGCGCGTTAGCAGGTTTGACCACAGTAGAGCAACAACAACCCAAGTGGCAATATTGGCAAGCGCGGGCGTTGGCAGAAACAGGCGATACGTTAGCCGCACAAACGGTGTTCAATAAACTCGCCCTAGACCGTAGTTTTTATGGCTTTTTAGCGGCAGATCTGGTTAATCAACCCTATCAAGCCACTGATAAACCTGTTTTATTACCCAGTAATGAATTAGACGCGCTAGCCAATGAAACCGATTTTAAAGTGGCGAAAGAACTGAGTTTTCATCATCGTGATTTAGAAACTAAACGCCAATGGTCGTTTGCAGTCAAAAAATTACCGAAGGCGCGATTACTCATTGCTGCTAAATTAGCGCAAGCTTGGCAATGGGATCAATTGGCTATTGTGACAATGGTACAAGCAGATTATTGGGATGATTTAGCGTTGCGTTTTCCTGTGACTTATTCCAGTCAAGTACAGAACAATGCCAGTTTGCAACAGCTTGAACCTGCACTAGTATTTGGTTTAATGCGGCAAGAAAGTATGCTGGACAAAAATGCCGAGTCGCCGGTCGGTGCGCGGGGATTAATGCAGATTATGCCCGAAACAGGACGGCAAATTGCGCGTAAACTCAATGAGCCGTGGCAAAGTGCGAGTAGTTTGTTTGATCCAGATACTAATATAAAATACGGCACTTTCTACTATAAACAAATGCTGAATCGCTTTAATGGTAACTTTGCCTTAGCCGCCGCCGCTTATAATGCAGGACCCAATCGCGTCGATAAGTGGCTACCTGATAATAAGCAAATGCCAGCTGATATATGGATAGAAACTATTCCGTTTAAAGAAACCAGAAAATATGTCACTTCGGTTCTATCCTACACGCTAATTTATTCACAACGCCTACAACAGAACAGCCTAAAAATAAAAAATTTACTGCCAGATGTGCAATCGGGCTAAAAATTGAGCTGATTTTTTTCGGTGTCTGTTAGATAATACCGAGTTCTATAATAAGAATAATGACTAAGGGTCACATAAAGTATGGAGAAGCAGCATAGTTTTACGCGCGAAGAATTATTAAAGTCTGGTAGAGGGGAGCTATACGGACCGAAAAATGCGCAATTACCCCTACCAAATATGCTAATGATGGATAGGATTACCTTAATTACCGATGAAGGTGGTACTTACGGTAAGGGTGAAATTGTTGCTGAATTGGATATAACCCCCGATTTATGGTTTTTTGACTGTCATTTTCAGGGTGATCCTGTGATGCCAGGCTGTCTAGGCTTGGATGCCATGTGGCAATTAGTCGGTTTTTATTTATGCTGGATGGGTGGACCGGGTAAAGGTCGCGCGTTAGGTGTCGGTGAAGTTAAATTTACGGGACAAGTCTTACCTACCGCTAAAAAAGTCACCTACCGCGTTAATATAAAACGTCTCATCATGCGCAAATTGGTCATGGGTATTGCCGATGCTACGATGGAAGTCGATGGCAAAGTGATTTACGAAGCGACGGATTTGCGTGTGGGTTTATTTACATCTACAGCCGATTTTTGAGGGCGAAACAATGAAAAGAGTGGTAGTAACAGGTTTAGGCATTGTTTCTAGCATAGGCAATAACCGCGATGAAGTCGTTGATGCCTTAAAACAAGGTCGCTCAGGCATTAGTTTTGCGGAAGACTATAAAGAACTAGGCTTTCGTAGTCATGTTCGTGGCGCGATTAATATTGATTTTGATGCCTTTATCGACCGTAAAATTAAGCGTTTTATGGGCGATGGCGCGGCATTTAATTACATTGCTATGCAGCAAGCCATTAATGATTCTGGTTTAGACGAATCTGATATTTCTAATTTCAGAACTGGTTTAGTGATGGGTTCAGGTGGACCTTCCACTTCAAATATCGTTGAAGCGGCGGATATTTTACGCGAAAAAGGTGTTAAAAAAGTCGGTCCTTATATGGTGCCACGCACCATGTCTAGCACTAACACCGCTTGCTTAGCGACACCATTTAAAATCAAAGGCGTGAATTATTCCATTACTTCCGCTTGTGCCACTAGTGCTCATTGCATCGGTCATGCAATGGAACTCATACAAATGGGTAAGCAAGACGTGGTGTTTGCAGGGGGTGGCGAAGAAGTGCATTGGACAATGTCCGTGTTATTTGATGCGATGGGTGCAATGTCATCCAAATATAATGACACGCCCACCACAGCTTCCCGACCTTATGACCAAACCCGCGACGGTTTTGTTATTTCTGGCGGCGGCGGTGTCTTAGTGATTGAAGAACTGGAACATGCTAAAGCACGCGGCGCGAAAATCTATGCGGAATTAACAGGTTACGGCGCGACTTCTGACGGTTATGACATGGTGCAACCGTCTGGTGAAGGTGCGGTGCGTTGTATGCAGCAAGCGATGGCAACTGTGAATGCTAAAATCGATTATATCAACGCGCATGGCACCAGTACCCCTGTTGGCGATACCAAAGAATTAGAAGCCTTACGCGCTGTATTTGGTGATGGCAATATGCCTTGGGTTAGTTCCACTAAGTCACTCACAGGTCATGCTTTAGGCGCGGCAGGTGTCAATGAAGCCATCTATTCGCTATTGATGATGGAAGAAAATTTCCTCAGTGCCTCGGCTAATATTACCGAACTGGATGAAGGTGCGGCAGGTATTCCTATCGTGCGTGAGCGTCAAGACAACGTCACGCTGAATACCATTATGTCCAATAGCTTTGGTTTCGGTGGCACTAACGCCACGTTGATTTTCCAACGCTATAACGGCTAATTCTCTCGTAGGTTGGGGTGAGCTTTTTTGCGAACCCCAACAAAAACGCAGCATGATAGGTTGGGGTTCGTTCCTCACCCCAACCTACGATTTCAAAACCCTCTTCGACCTTAGCAGACTCAATGCAAAAAACCCGTTTTCAATTTAACAAACTCCAAAAACGTTTACGCCACACGGTCGGTGATGCCATTGCCGATTACAACATGATAGAAAATGGCGACAAAGTCATGGTGTGTTTATCGGGCGGTAAAGACTCATACACGCTACTTGATGTATTGATGAATTTACAAAAAACCGCACCTGTGGATTTTGAACTCATTGCTGTCAACTTAGATCAAAAACAGCCCAATTTTCCTGAACATGTGTTGCCTGAATACTTAGCCTCGCTAGGTGTGCCGTATCACATTATTGAAAAAGATACCTACAGCGTAGTGAAGCGCGTGATACCCGAAGGGCAAACCACTTGCGGACTGTGTTCACGGTTACGGCGCGGCACATTATACGGCTATGCCGAAGCCAACAACGTCACTAAAATTGCTCTAGGTCATCACCGTGATGACATCCTAGAAACTTTTTTTCTAAATATTTTTTATGGTGGCAAACTCAAAGCTATGCCCCCTAAATTATTGAGTGATGACAAAAAAAATATCATCATTAGACCGCTGGCTTACACCCAACAATTTCCTGGGCGTTTAGAAACTATTTTCACCAGCTTACAAAATATCGCGCCTTCACAATTAGCCGATACTAAACTGTTTGATTTTGCGGGGCTAATGCTAGGACGTGAACAAGAGTTTGACTCAGAGCCTGCGGGTTTAGACATACTAGCGTAGGTTGGGTTAGGCGATAGCCGTAACCCAACAAAATCCACACTGAAATGTTGGGTTACGCTATCGCTAACCCAACCTACAAATATCGCCCCATTATTTTAATCAGCACACGGTAACGCTATGACACCTATTCAATACATTAACCGTCCAGAACAATTACCCAAGCTGTGTGAACAAATACAACAAGCGGCTTGGATAGCTTTAGACACCGAATTTTTGCGCGAAAAAACCTATTATCCCAAGTTTTGTTTATTACAAATTGCCACGCTTGATTGGGTAGCCTGTGTTGATCCGATTGCGTTACCCGATTTAAGCACGTTGTTTGAGGCAATTTACAACCCCGCTATCGTCAAAGTGTTTCACTCTTGCCGCCAAGATTTAGAAATCTTTTTCCAAATAACGGGCAAATTGCCAGAGCCGATTTTTGATACTCAAATTGCCGCGCCACTGTTAGGTTTTCAAGATAACCCCGGTTATGCCATGCTCGTGTCCAGTTTATTAAATGTGAATTTAACCAAAGCTCATACTCGCGCCGATTGGAGCAAACGCCCGTTAACTGCCGATGAAATAGACTACGCAGCCGATGACGTGATTTATCTCTGCCAAATTTATCAAATCATGACCCAAAAATTAACGGAACTGGGACGCATCGATTGGTTAAAACAAGACTTTGCCGAACTCACTAATCCCGATCACTACGAAGTGAAGCCAGAAAAAGCATGGTTACGCATTAAAGGACAGAACAAACTAACCGGTAAACAGTTATCGATTATTCAAACCGTCGCCGAGTGGCGCGAAAAAACTGCTCAAGCTGAAGATAGACCGAAAAACTGGCTATTGCGTGATGAATTATTATTTGATTTAGCGAAATTACAACCCGAAACTATTAATGAATTAGCGGGTGTCCGTGGGATTAGTGAACGCGCCGTACAGCGTTATGGTAAAGAACTGTGTCAATTAATTACCGATGCCAAAAATCGCCCACCGATACCGTTAACACTGAAAGACCGCCCCGCTAAAAAGACCCAACAGCAAGAAGCGATACTGGATATTCTAACCGCCTTAGTGCGTATTCGAGCCGAAGAAAACGAATTAAATCCGACAATTTTAGCCTCGCGTAAAGACCTAGAAGCGTTATTATTTAATGGCGATGATGAATGCCCTTTGCTACACGGCTGGAGATACGCGATGGCAGGACGGGAATTAGTCGGCTTGTTGAAAGGTGAGTTATTGCTAGGGATTGAAGCGGATCGGTTGTCGATTATTGCTAATGGTTAAGTAGGTTGAGTTGCCGCTTTTTAGCAACCCAACATAAAATTAATACAGTTACGGGTTTTGTTGGGTTAGCTATCGCCAGCCCAACTTACGCCACTAATCTTCTGTAATTTCTAACTCAAATTTTACCCTACCTTTTTTACCACCAGCCGCGAAAGTGATACTTTCGTAACAGTATTCCACCTCCATAGAGTAAATTCCAGCGGTATCGGTTGCTCTTGTAATAATTGCAAACTCTCTCGTTTGGCATGAACAAGGTTCAAGACAGTCAAGGCTAATAAACCGATCAGGTACTATCTGAATTTTGTCAATGGGGTGGATATTCGGATTAAGAGTAATTTTGGTAATCCTCACGCCATTGTATTGAATATCATTAAATCGGTTGCAAACAGTAATATAGAATACTTCCGTATCATGTTCCTCGATTTGGTCGGTTATACCATCACCCCAATGATAATAAAAACAGGGTTCCAAATTCACTTGGTTGTTAATGGCATTTGCTTCACAGTTTTCTGCGAATGGGATACCACTACAATTTGATACTTGTCTCTTATACTTCTTTTTTGCTCTAGCTATGAGTTCATCATTTTGTTCTTCTGCATTATCGTTGCAGCCTGTACAACCACAGTTGCAATTTTCTTCGCAAGGATTGGGGAAAATATTAGGCAATCCAAGCTGACATATTGAGCTGGGTAAGCCGGGTAAGCTGGGTAAAAGGGTTATATATGTATTGACTACATTACAGCCCAAGCCAATAGTATCGGGATTCAAAATTGCACCAAGAGTATTTTCCATATCTTTTGCAAAGTATATTCGATTGTCAACACCCAGTTGCAGTGCTCCGATTACATAACGCCCTCCGCCATTAGGAATTGTTCCAACCAAGGTAGATGTAG
>NQJH01000003.1:0-18144 GCA_002256685.1 Methylococcaceae bacterium NSP1-2
AAGCCTGCGGTCGCTAACGCGGTTTCACCTGCTTTGGCATCGGTATACGCATCAGGACCTGCCCAATACCAGACCATGTGCGCTATCGGTAAATAAGAGAAGGTAAACCACAGTACGGTGAATAATAATACCGCCGAAAATTTCACCCGCTCAGCAAACGCGCCGATAATTAATGCAGGGGTAATGGTGGCAAACGTGAGCTGAAAGGCAACATAAATATATTCGGGAATATATACGCCTTTACTAAAAGTCGCCGCCATTGAGTCAGGCGTGATACCTTTGAGAAATAGTTTACTAAAACCACCAAAGAACGCATTACCTTCCGTAAAAGCCAGACTATAGCCATAAACTGCCCACAATATTGCTATCAGTGAGAAAATGACAAAAGTTTGCATCAATATCGATAGCATGTTTTTGGCGCGTACCATACCACCATAAAACAGAGCTAAACCCGGAATCACCATAAGGATGACTAAGATGGTTGCCATGATGACCCACGCTGTATCGCCTTTATTGACGGTGGGTGTGGCAGCTACTGCGGCTGTAATTGCTGTGGCGGTTTCTGGCGCAGGATCAGCAAATGTGTAATTTGCAAAAACCGATAACAAACACAATACAAAAATGCTTAATAGTGATTTCATGTGACCTCCTGTTAAATTACAGTGCTTCATCGCCAGTTTCTCCGGTACGAATCCGAATAACTTGCTCTAAGTTAGTAACAAAAATTTTACCGTCACCAATTTTTCCAGTGTTGGCTGCTTTGGCAATCGCTTGTAATGCCAGATCGACTAATAAGTCAGGTACGGCAACTTCAATTTTGGCTTTAGGTAAAAAATCCACCACATACTCAGCACCGCGATACAGCTCAGTGTGACCCTTTTGGCGACCAAAGCCTTTGACTTCAGTCATGGTAATTCCAGAAACCCCCATGTCTGATAATGCCTCGCGGACATCATCTAATTTAAAAGGTTTAATAATAGCGGTTATTAGTTTCATACAATGCCTCATGCTTGGTTTTAAAGACTCAATAGCCTTTAAGCATAGAGCGTGCCAAGCCTAGTGTTACCGTGTGTTCCTTAGAAATAACTCATTATTTTGAACGCTATTACGCGCTATAGTGGTTCGCTGGATTTTTTACGCCCTTAAATGGTGCACTATGCACGCTATATTGTGCAAATCGTGGGCGTTAGTAATGAATTTATTAAAAAGTGAGGTAATGCTAAAAATCAAAGTGATAGAGACAACGGTAGTGATAGTGTGAAGGAATTAAATTTAATTCAGTCACTTTTATTTTCACTAATTCTAGGCTTTTGTTTATGTTTCACTATCAAAAAATTGTGTTTGGTTTTTGCCTTTTTGTTTTGCTTGATACATAGCTTGATCAGCATGGCGAATTAAACCATCACTGTTGGACGGATCAAGCGGATAGATAGTAACGCCAATACTAGGACTCACTTTAAGCACCTTGTCATCAATAATGATAGGTTCGTTAATTAAGGCACAAATGCGTTCTAGTGGTTTATTTATATCTTCTTTTTTTTCTATTTCCAACAAAATAACAAACTCATCGCCACCTAATCTAGCGACAGTATCGGGTTCGCGGATACTAGCAATGAAACGTTTTGCTATATCGATGAGTAGATAATCGCCCATTTCATGACCAAAATCATCGTTAATGGCTTTAAATCCATCCAAATCAATAAATAGTACCGCTAGCATAGTTGAGTTTCGATGGCTTCTAGCAATCGATTGTGTTAAATGTTCATCTAATAATTCGCGATTAGGCAATTTTGTTAGTGTGTCATGGTGAGCTTGCCATGCAAAATGTTGGGTTCTTTCAGCGACTTTTTGTTCCAATTCTCGGTTAAGTGCTTGTAAATCTTGATTGATTTTATTTTTTTCTAGCCACATTTTTTCTAGGTTATCGCACATATCGTTAAAGGATGTAGCGAGTTTTCCTATTTCATTATTGCCATAACTGTCCATTCGTTTGGATAAATCTAAGGTATTGGCGATTTCTGAGGCTATTTCAGTCAAGGTTTGAATGGGCTTACTTAAATATTGGCTAAGCAGGTAGATAATGAAAAAAGCAATACAGGCAATAATGCTACCGAGTTCCAGAATATCGATGACTATGCTTTTGATAGGTGCATAAATTTGGTGAGACTCTACTAATGAAACCCATTGCCAAACATTGGTTAACGGGGTAGCGGTATTGTTTGGCAAGATTTCGATAAAAAAGTCTTGCTGGTTAATAGTCCCCTCATAATATGCGTCATCTGGTGTTTCAGTGTATCGAGTTAGCCAACTAGAAGACCATGACTTTTTGTCTGTGCTATTAAGCATTTTAATACTGTTTATCAATGGCAGGTACTGATCCTGATGAACAGTAACGCCTGCCTGATTAAATAACATCAAATGTCTCGATGTCGGCATATTGGCTAAAAATTCGGTAATGTCTTGCCAAGGATAAGTAATAATGAGATAGCCGATAATTTGTCGGTCATTAAAACTGGCTTTAACAGGCTGCCAAAAAGCGATAATAGAACTGCCATCAACAGGACTCACATGTTTGTTTATAAATGGCTCGCTGGTTTGAGTTTGTGTGTACCAAACGTTTACATTCAAGTTTTTTGCGATAGGATGATCTGCTGCTACCAACACACCTTTGTTGGACAACGCATAAACATGACCTTTCAGTTGATATTGTTGTTTGAGTGTTTCAAGTCTGCGCATAAGCTGTTGATCGGCATCATCAGTCAGCAAATTATCCATAACGCTTAATGTAGACCATGCTTTGACATTAGTGAGGGTCTGGAATAGCTCTAACTCTAGTTGATGACGATCATTCAATATTTCCTGATGTAATTTGGAAATGGTGCAATGTACTTGATTAGTGGATATTTTGATAAATAACACAGAAAAAATTGCTGTAAACAGTAACAGAAAAATCGCGCTGTAACTCCAAAGCAAACGGTAAAATATTGAAGTAAATTTAGGTTTCATGTTAATTCCGTTAGCACGTTTATAGGTGAGCTGGCGCGAATTTGTTCGTGCCAACCTTTAAACCTTTTTACTGGAAATACCTACGCTACGCGATTCTTATACGGTCTTATTTAATATTCAAAGCATCTGCGATACCTTTACCATAAGCAGGGTCAGCTTTCAGGCAGTGGTCAATGTGCCGAAGCTGAATCTCACGAGGTACATCGGCAATAGAACGCGCGGTGTTCTCGAATAACGCCTGTTGTTGTGCGGGAGTCATCAAGCGAAACAGTGCGGCGGGTTGAGAGTAATAATCGGTGTCTTCGCGGTGATTCCAATGATCCGCTGCACCGTCAAGACTCAGTGGCGGTTCGGAAAAATCGGGTTGCTCTTGCCATTCACCTTCGCTATTCGGTTCATAACCTAGGGTACTGCCAAAATTACCGTCTACACGCATCGCACCATCTCGATGATAGTTATGCACTGGGCAACGCGGGGTATTGACGGGAATCTGCTGGTGATTAACGCCTAAACGATAACGTTGGGCATCGCCGTAAGAAAATAAGCGACCTTGTAACATTTTATCGGGAGAAAAGCCGATACCGGGCACCACGCTGGCAGGGTTAAAAGCGGCTTGTTCTACTTCTGCGAAATAATTTTCAGGATTGCGGTTTAATTCCAGCACGCCGACTTCGATGAGCGGAAAATCCTTGTGTGGCCATATCTTAGTTAAATCAAACGGATTGTAGGGCAGTTTGGCAGCGTCAGCTTCTGGCATGACCTGTACTTTAAATATCCACTTCGGAAAATCACCTTTTTCGATGCTTTCATACAAGTCGCGTTGATGGCTTTCTCTATCCTTGCCAATAATCGCTTCAGCTTCGGCATCAGTCAGATTTTTAATACCTTGTTGCGTTTCGAAGTGAAACTTGACCCAGTGGCGTTCATTGTTGGCATTGATAAAACTAAAGGTATGACTACCAAAACCGTGCATGTGGCGGTAAGTCGCAGAAATGCCGCGATCACTCATGAGAATGGTGATTTGATGTAAGGCTTCTGGCAGTAAAGTCCAGAAATCCCAGTTGTTTTTCGCGTTGTGTAGATTAGTGCGCGGATCGCGTTTCACTACATGGTTTAGATCAGGAAATTTCAACGGATCACGCAGGAAAAATACGGGGGTATTAATACCGACCAAATCCCAGTTACCTTCCTCGGTGTAAAATTTCAGCGCGAAACCGCGAATATCACGTTCGGCATCCGCTGCACCGCGCTCACCTGCAACCGTAGAGAAGCGAGCAAACAGTTCGGTTTTTTTGCCAATCTCGGAAAATAGTTTAGCGCGGGTGTATTGCGTGATGTCATGGGTCACTGTAAACGTGCCATAAGCCCCAGAACCTTTGGCGTGCATACGCCGTTCAGGAATAACCTCACGGTCAAAGTGACTCATCTTCTCCATAAACCAGACATCTTGTAGCAATTGTGGTCCGCGTGGACCAGCGGTCAATACGTTCTGATTGTCGGCGACTGGACAGCCAGCGTTGGTAGTCAGTTTTTTCTCGTCAGACATGGGGTATATTCCTTTTCCGTTATAAATACAGATCGACATTAGGTATTGAGAAAAGTGAGCAAATCCGCATTGAGCTGGTCTTTGTGGGTATCAGCAAGACCGTGTGCGCCACCTGCGTAAATTTTCAGCGTTGCATTCTTGATGTACTTTGCTGACGCATGAGCCGATGTGTCAATCGGTACAATTTGATCGTCGTCGCCATGAATGATTAACGTGGGTACGTCGAACTTTTGCAGGTCTTTGGTGAAGTCTGTCTCAGAAAATGCTTTGATACAGTCAAGCTGGTTCTTCAAACCGCCCTGCATACCCTGCAACCAGAACGCATCACGAACACCTTGGCTAACTGTCACGCCCTTTCTATTAGTCCCGTAAAACGGTGTGGTGAGGTCTTTGAAAAACTGTGACCGGTCGGCGGTGACATCTGCGCGAATCTCATCGAATTTCTCAATCGGCAGACCATTGAAATTAACATTCGTTTTCAGCATTAACGGCGTGACCGAACCCATTAGCACAATTTTTTCAACGTGTTTGTTACCGTGGCGACCCATATAGCGGGCGACTTCACCGCCACCAGTCGAGTGACCGACTAGCGTAATTTTTTTTAGGTCTAGCGTTTTGATGAGCTCCGACAGATCATCAGCGTAGGTGTCCATGTCGTTGCCTTCATAAGGCTGACTTGAACGCCCATGACCACGACGATCATGAGCAATACAGCGATAGCCGTTGGCAGCCAAATAAACCATTTGGTTTTCCCACGCATCGGCATTGAGTGGCCAGCCATGACTAAAAACCACTGGGTGTCCTGAACCCCAGTCCTTATAGTAGATTACTGTGCCGTCTTTGGTGGTTATTGTACTCATGGGATTTCCTTGGATAGTTGAGTTAAATTGTCTTCGGTATCTTATTGATGATCAATGGTTTTTCTGTAAATAAGTATTTTTTGAGTTGCTCAGAAAAACCAGAATCTTTGCGTCGAATCCACTCCAGCACCATAGCGGCGTGTTCCTTTTCCTCTTCTCTATTATGCTCAAGAATGGCTTTGAGTTCGGCGTTCTTGGATACATCAGCACGTTGGTTGTACCAATCAATCGCTTCTAACTCTTCCATTAGAGACACAATTGCGCGGTGCATGTCACGCGTTTCATTGGATAGTTCGTCTATAGGTTCGTGATAACCGACACTGGACATTTCTTTCTCCTAAGGAGTGGTAAATTTTTTACCGGAAACTGTTGATAAGAAACAGTCGGCGCGGGAGGCTTTGTGAATGCTAATGTACATCGCCACTCACAAAGTCCACCGGTATTGTATTGCTAATGACTTACGCTAGTTTCACCCGTGGATGAAATATCTTCTGCATGAGCATCTTCAAAAATTTCTTTCACTTGCGAAAGTGCTTCTGAGCTGTCCGTATGCACGGAAATCAATGCACTTCCACCAATAATCTTGCCTTCATAACGTTTGGCTTCATATTCTGGAATACCCAGACCGACAAGACCGCCCATCAAACCACCCGTAGCCGCGCCGACTGCCGCGCCGCTTAATGCGCCCATAATGGGACCTGCGGCGATGAATGGACCAACACCTGGAATAGCTATGCTGCCGATACCTGCCAACAATCCAATTACTGCACCCAGGCTGATGCCCGCAACGCCACCGATAGCCGCGCCTTCAGGGGCTTTAGTATGCTTTTCGTGGGCAAAGTCTTTAGTGCCTGATTTGTCGGGTAACAAGACAGAAATATCATTATTCGAGAAGCCCGCGAGTTTTAATCGATCTACAATAATTTCTGCTTGATCGATATTTTTGGCGATACAAAAAACTGCTTTTTTCATGACCTATCTCCTGTGCCGATTAAGGCGTTTTGATTTCGAGTTGATTATCTACTTGCTTCACGCCCTTTGTTTTTTTGGCGATGGCTTGTAGCTTATTTTTTTCTGCCGAATTTTCGACGGGGCCACGCAGAGTGACTACACCATCAATGGTAATAATCTTGACGTTATGCGCGTCGAGTGACAGCGATTTTTTTCTGACAATAGCACGGCGAATAGCGGCTGTAATTTTGCGATCAGCGGGCGTTTCCTTTTGATCTTCTGGTGTAAGTGTGGTGTTGTCACTGTCGCGAACGTTGCGCTCTGTATTTTCAGGAGCGGGGTTTGGAGCAGCGGATTCGGCATAGACGCTGAAGTTTGTTAGCATCAACCCCGCCATTAAAGTAACTATGAATAAGCCAGACTTTTTGGGCATTTTGAACTCCTTAAAATTAAAGTTTTTTGAACATGTTTTTGTAACTGATTCAACGACGTTATTTATGATTTTCATAATGGTCTCCTTTGCTAGTGCGTTGACAATAAGCTTATTGGTTAAATCGACTTTGGTCGGTACGTTGTCGCACATAATCTGGAACGCCTAGTTGTGTTGAACGCCTGCCATTTGCCGACAACTTACGGCACATTCTCGACATGCCACGACGCATTCATCCATACCACCAACTTTCTCGCAATCTGCTGCACATGCTTCGCAGATTTCGGCACAGAGCTGGCAAAGACGACGATGAAAACTAGAGTTGCTGAGCTGAAAATTAGCTGAGGTCTGACATATCTCGGCGCAACTCATCATGAGACGAAAGTGTTCTGCTTCAACGTGCTTGCCGCCCGTTTCAAGACAGTGGTTCATTGCGGTTTGTAAACAAACCTGATGGCAATGGCTACAGGCTTGTATGCAGTCTTGCATGGCGTGTTCAGTATGGGTTGAGTGATTCATGGTATTCTCCTAAAAAGGCTAAAGAGGATGTGTTGTATGCTTAGTGTTGAATATTCACCATTTGTTGACAACTTGTAGCGCAATCTCGACATGCTGTGACACATTCATTCATGCCACCGATCTTCTCGCAACTTGTCGCAGACATTTCGCACACATCGGCGCAAATTCCATATAGATGACGATGAAAATCAGAGTTACTAAGCTGAAAATTAGCTGACATCTGACATATCTCAGCGCAGTTCATCATGAGACGGAGGTGATCTGTTTCAATGGGCTTTTCGCCTGTTTTGTAGTTCACAACGGCTTGTAGACAGAGCTGATGACAAAGATTACAAGCCGCTACAAAGGCTTGTATGGTTTGTTCAGTGCGAAATAGATAATTCCATACTTTCATGGCTTGTTCAGCGTTGGCTAGATAATTCATGGCATTTTTCCTAAGGTAAAGAAACCAATCTGATCAAAGACGGGTAAGTTATTTCGACCAAAAAACCAGCATCGGAATGAGGCTGATGTATATCAAAACCTTGGAAACACTTTAACCGTTAAACGAGCTATAGTCTGTACGGTAATGTACATAAGGGGGAGGTGTAGGAAATAAGAATGGCACCCTATTAGCTAAAGCTACTGGGTGCCTTTAGCAGTGAGGCAGTATTTAGGATTGCTATTTGAGTTTTTCCAGTTCGCGGGTGATGCGTTGGTCGATGTCATCGGAGAGTAAATTATCTATCACTCTAGGGTACTGGGTTAAAGCTGTATTCTGTGGAATACAAAACTAGGTTTGGATTCCGATTCATCAAATAAAGTAACAGATTTAACCCATTACCTAATATTAGCAATGTGTGTAATCAGCGATCTTCTAGTACAGAAAGTTCACTGTCTGTTTGTCGGAGACGGAGGGACAGCGCACTGGCGAGGCGAGCGAAAACCCGCGCACCTAACACGGCATTGTCATAGACGCGAATGTTAAACTTTTTTCTCGATAGCACATAAAGTTCACATTCCGTTTTAGCAATGGCATTCGCAGAACGCTGTTTACAATCAAGAAACGCCATTTCACCAAAATAGTCACCGCGCGAGAAAGTCGCTAGATGGTGATATTTACCGCCTTTTAGCGGTAGTAAAATACGCACGATACCGCGCCGAATTAGAAAAATTTCATCCCCACTGTCACCGACAGTAAATATCGCTTCTCCTGCATGGACAATGCGTTCCTCCACACATTGACGCAAAGCAGTTATGGTTTTTTCATCCATTTCACGCAGTATTTCAATGTCTTTAAACTCTAGCGGCGTTTGATCTGTCTTTTCAGTCCAACCCGATGCTTCGAGAAGTCGGTTTTCCATCCATTCTAAAGCGTCATCTCGCATTTCAAAGATATGAATTCCGCCTTCGTCCAGTAAGCCTACGTCGGTCATATAACGCTGAAAGTCTTGTCCACCTAGCAAACTAGAGGGCATACCACTAAACAGTAACGCGCCACCGTGTTCTTTCAGTCTATCGTGCATCATGGCGAATAAGTGAGTTGCGGTATAGTCCAAAGACTGCACACGCCGCATATCAAATAATAGCCATTTTTGAGTGCGTAAATCGTCTTCTAATTGAGTAAATAAATAATCGGTGGTACCAAAAAATAAATTGCCTTGTAAATCAATGATGGAGGCTTCATCGCCGTGTTGTTGTAACAGGTCATCTTCTGATTTAAGACGATAGGTTTTAGAGGATACTTCTTTCAGTGTCGTGCGTCGCCGTAACACCGAAATACGAATTTGATCGCGAATAAACAATAATATCGCTAATCCCACTCCCGTACCCGCTGCTGAAATGAGTCCAACGCTTTCGGCAACCACCACTACAGCGGCAATCACCATAAAATCAAGGCGCGTTTCCCGGTGTTTCAGGAGACGAAAAGCGTGCCAATCAAAGATTCGAAACGCAATTACTAACAAAATACCCGCTAAGGCACTTATCGGCACCCAAGCGATTAATGGTGATAATACCAGCAGTGCCAATACCACCAGTCCACCTTCAATAAAGCCAGACAGAATGGTGCGTCCACCACTGCTGACATTCATGAGTGTCGCGCCCATTGTGCCAGACCCAGACATGCCGCCTGCCATAAAAGTAGCTAAATTGGCTAAACCTTGCCCTAATAATTCACGATTAGAATTATGGCGATTTTTAGTGATTGTATCGAGTATCACACAGGTTTTAAGGGTATCAATAGACAGTAGCACCGATAAAGCAATCGCTGAATAAGCGACTGTGCGTAAATCAGCGATTTGAATATCTGCTACGAATGTGAGGCGTTCACTAACGGTCGCTAAAAAAGAAGATCCGCTTGGCATAGCACCGACCACCAACGAATTAGCATCGAGTGATAATAAGTGCGGCATCCATAAACCCAGTGCAAAGTAACTGAGAATACCGACGAATAAGCCGATAATGGTGGCGGGGATTTTTTGAGTTAGGCGGGGTGCAATCAACATGACAGTAACGGTAATAACACCGACCACAATACCCTGCCATTGCCATAAATTGGGTGTCAGTAAACCATGCCAAAACTCGGTTCCTTTTGGCAAGCCTAGCAATTTAGGTAATTGTCCTGTGGCAATAATTAAACTAACACCCGATAAATAACCACTAACAACAGGAAAAGGAATGTATTTAATGAGTTGCCCCCCTTTTAACAAACCATAAAGGGCTTGTAATAAGGCGGATAACAAGGCGGTTAACGCCAGTAATCCTGAGACGTGCGGTATCGCTATACCACGTCCCAGTAAATCAACGGCGAGTGCTGACAAAATGGCGGCGGCGGGAGCGCAAGGTCCAGAAATTAACGCAGGGGTACGACCAAACAGAGGCGCGGTTAAGCCCAATATTGCCGCGCCCATCATGCCGACAAAAGCCCCTTCGCCAGCCATCTGTGGTGAAATCGCTGAAAATACCAACACGCCAAAAGCGATAGCAGAAGGTAATGCAACTAACATAGCGGCTAAACCGCCCCAAAATTCATTTATTACATTACGATTCATTAGGTATTCCGTTAGTGAGTGCATTTAAACCCAAAATATAAATCTAGCTTTTCGTGTTTGATTATACGATAAGATGTGTACGCAAGTTGGCTAGCGTGCGTTGTCCGCACTCTTCATACCATTCATAAACAAAACCTAAGGAATAGAAAGATGGCAAGTATTTACGCTATTAAACCCGCTTTCCAAAATCTGTTGCGTCCGCTTTGTCAGTGGTTAGCTGAACGCGGTGTGACTGCGAATCAAGTAACCATTGCCGCGCTGTTGTTATCGCTGATTACTGGCGGTGGACTGGCGTTTTTTTATACCCAACCGTGTGTGTTTTTGCTGATCCCTGTGGTGCTGTTTGTGCGCATGGCGTTGAATGCGATTGATGGAATGTTGGCGCGTGAGCATGATATGAAAAGCGAGTTAGGGGCAATTTTAAATGAATTGTGTGATGTGATTGCTGATGTCGCGCTGTATTTGCCATTTGCCTTATTAGCGGGCGTGTGGGCGTGGCTGGTGGTGCTGGTGGTGATTATTGCAATAGTCACGGAAATGACGGGCGTGATTGCAATACAGATTGGCGCGTCACGCCGTTACGATGGTCCAATGGGAAAAAGTGATAGAGCCTTTGTGTTTGGTGCTGTCGCGCTAGTATTGGGGCTAGGTGTGAATGCGGGGCAGTGGTTAAATGGATTATTTGTGGTGATGTTAGTGCTAACCGTGTGGACAGTATTTAATCGCGCCCGTCATGCACTGGCGGAGATTGGGCAATGAACTGGGGCGGCTTACCTTTCAGTGTACAGGTCGCCTTTATCGCCATTGGCGGCTTGCTTGCCATTGCCAGTTTGGTCTCTGTTTGGTTAGTACGCTCTAAACCTGAGCGTAACTATACTGAATTACGCTTACGCATCAAAACATGGTGGCTGATTGTCGCGGTGTTTGCGATGGCAGTATTGTTTAATCGCACGGTATCAGTCGTGGTGCTGGGCTTTGTCAGCTTTCTAGCGTTTAAAGAATATTTATCATTAGTACCCACCCGCCGCGCCGATCATCGGGTATTGTTTTGGGCGTATTTAGCCATTCCTATGCAGTTTTACTGGGTGTGGATGGCGTGGTACGGCATGTTCATCATTTTTATCCCCGTGTTTGTATTTTTATTTTTGCCAATGCGCATGATTTTAATTGGCGAGAACCAAGGCTTTTTACGCGCTATCGGCACATTGCAGTGGGGCTTGATGATTACCGTATTTAGCTTTAGTCATGCCGCATTTATGTTGGTATTACCCGCAGAGGTGAATCCAGCAGGTGGTGCGATGGGCTTGCTAATTTATTTAGTGTTTCTGACAGAGTTTAATGATGTCGCACAATATATTTGGGGCAAAAGTTTCGGCAAACGAAAAATTGTCCCCAAAGTCAGTCCCAATAAAACCGTGGCAGGTTTTGTCGGCGGCGTATTAACGACGACAGCATTAGCCGTATTACTCGCACCATTTTTAACGCCATTGTTACGTTATGAAGCCTTGGGTGCAGGTGTGTTAATCGGCTTAAGTGGTTTTGTCGGTGATGTGACAATTTCAGCATTAAAACGTGATCTTGGTGTGAAAGATAGCGGTAGTTTATTACCCGGCCACGGTGGCATTTTAGATAGGTTGGATAGCTTAACTTATACCGCGCCGTTGTTTTTTCATTATGTGTATTTTCTGCATTACTAGGCAACCGCTATGCTACGCACGCTATTTTATCTGTTAATTGTCAAGCCGCTGGTATTAGTAATGCTGGGTATTCATGCCAGAGGTAGAGAGCATTTACCGTTATCAGGCCCTGCCATTATCGTGGCAAATCATAATAGCCATTTAGATACGATGGCGTTAATGTCGCTGTTTCCATTAAGCGTGATTAATAAAGTGCATCCTGTGGCGGCGGCGGATTATTTTATGTGCAATCGTTTCATTAAGTGGTTCGCATTAAATATTGCCGGCATTATTCCCATTGACCGCAGAATAAGGGAAAAAAGGACTGATGTTTTTGCCCCTATTATTGACGCACTGGATCGCGGTTCGATAGTCATTATTTTTCCTGAAGGGACTCGCGGCGAACCGGAGACGATGGGGAAGATGAAGAATGGTGTCGCACACCTATTATATGAACGCCCCGATGTGCCTGTAATTCCCGTATTCTTTCATGGGCTAGGTAAATGTTTACCCAAAGGCGAAGTGGTTCTAGTGCCGTTTTTTGTCGATGCGTTTATTGGTGAGCCGCTACGCTGGGAAGGTAGTCGTCCGCTGTTCATGGACAAACTAGCAAAGACAATGAGCGAATTGCAAAGTCTAGCGGTTGTCGTGAGCGATGATTAATTACTCCTCATTTAAAGAGTGAATCTATCAGTCCGAAAGGTGGCGATGTATTTTTATCGTAGGGTGGGCAAGCGTCTTTTTGCTTGCCCACCTTACCTAACTTTTTCCGGTGCTGGGTTAAAGCTGTGTTTTTTGGAATATAAATCTGGGTTTGCATTCCGATTCATCAAATGAAGTAACCCATTACCCTTTTTCCCACTAGATTTTTATCATCAGCAAATAGATGCAAGCCTGCGTGTAATGATGCAAAAAGGGGGAGCATCGGCATTCAGTTTCATTTTATACCGTCTGCCGTGTGCGGCGGATTGGGCAGTAAAAACACCACTGCTCCCCGATAATAGTGGGATTGACTTAGTTCATCTTCATACCGACTATCCCAGTCGCCATTTTCTACTAAACCGATTTTGAAGGGGAAATGAAACTTGGCTAGGGATTTCAAATAAGCAGGGTAATTGGGAATGGTGTGTTTGCCTTGGTAGGTTTGGAAAATAATCTCATCCACTACGCCGTGCAAGGATTGTAATGATGCGGGATCGCCCTGATTTGCCCAGTCTAATAAGCCCGTAATGCTCAATCTATAATTGCTAGGTAGGTCTTGGCGCACTTGGCGCAAAAAATCGGCATATTGATGGAGGTTTTTAGTGCGGGCATCAAAATCAAGTTGAATCCCCACTACGGTATTGCCCCGATATTCCCACGCATTAATATGGTTAAGCAGGGTGTCGTGTATTTTTCGATTCCATGTCAACGTATTTAAACGGTAAACCAAAACCACCGCTCCGAATTCATTAGCCGCCTGCATACCTTGTCTGGTGAAGACACTACCGCGACTAGGCTCAGTAATCGCGCCTTGCAAAATATAAAAACGCTTGGAATAAGGCTGTATGCGACTGGCATCGACTCCACCCCATACCCAAAACTCAGTATATTGGTTGGTACGCACCATCGAGTAGCTTGGGGCAGATGATGCTAAAAAGCAGACGCAAACTAACAATAGTAGACGTACAAGTCTAGGTTTATACTTCGATAGCACGAGCGTGATTTTCACAATATTTTCCGCTGATTTACCAATAATATTTTTGCTGCTTTGCCCAAATCGTGTCCTTATAAACGGTTTTAAGCAAGCGAAACCAAGCCGCCCGTTGTTTTATAGGGATGTCTTCAATACCGCAATGGTTGTAGCCAGTGGTGGCAAAACAAGTTAATGCACTGTGTAGCGCGTAGGCTTTGGCATCGCCTTTGTTGCCTTGCTGGTCTATCACTTCTCGATATAAATCCATGCCAGAATAGGCTTTACCTTTAAAGCCATCACCGCCTTTTTTTAGTCCAGTTTGACCATCAGGATAATAAGATTTCAATGTGTAACTGCTTAAAGCCGTGTCTTCCCCGCTAGGATATGCAGAAGAAGGTGAACCAAGTTGTGCTATCAAATCACCGTAACAATTCAATAGTGTTGGCGATGTTGGGGTTTTTAACAAGCCGCCCATTAATGCTAATAAGTTTGGACAAGTATTTTCTGAGTAGTATTTAAACTGACTACCAACATAGTATTGCGAACCTTCAAATTGAGTATCTGGATAGCGTTTTGCAATGCGCAAGAATTCTGCGTATTGACGATGAGTTAATAAATTCGTTAATAAAGTACGGTAAGCAAGCGTTCTGGTTGCGGGGTTTAGCTGCTGATTGACCAGTATGGTTTCCAATAGAGCTGGCGAAGCGAATTCGATAAAAAAATCATGAATTTTTTGATTTTTAGTTGGTGAATTCGCCGCATAGATATTATTCAACTGGTCTTCCTGCCGCCATGTCATCGCTAACAGCCATTGCAATTGAATTTGCTGTCCCGATTTTGGGCTACGCGGAAAAAGTTCTAGCCACAGCTTTTCCGTTTTATCCCATTGCCCTAACGCGCCTAGAGACAAGCCGCGTAAAACCTGTGTGCTAAATTCTGTGTTGGAGAGTGCTGTTTCTGTCATTGGCTGATTGGTGAGCTGAATAACAGTGGCAAAATCGCGCTCACTATAAAAACGGTAAGCCAATGCTAAGTAATCATGCAGTGCGGCTAAACCCGCTTGAGTATAGCCATCTTTATGGGCTTGCAGGGCAACGGCTAAGTAAGATTCAACAGGCTTAGCGGTACTGATGTGATTAGGGTCTGGACGCATTGCAACAAACGCTCCCACCGTAGCAAGTATTGGGCTGTTCCACGCCGCCGCTTCATCCAGATGATTGAGAGCGTACTTAGTTTCCAATTCATCCACAAATCTCAAAAGTTCTTCGGCAGCGGGTGCTTGTTGTTGAAAGCTAAGCAATTGATTGTTGTAGGTTAGGGTTAAATCGGCATAATTATTATCCAGCCAGTAAATTTTACGAAACAGCCCCCGCGCTGATTGTGCGTAAAGACCTTGCGGATAGGCGGCTAGATAGGTTTTAAATTGATCTCTGGCTTGGGCTAACAACTGACTGTCAGGTTTAGAATTTTCTGAATATAACTGGAAATTTTTTTGCGCTTGGTTGAGATAAACGCGCCCTAGCATATAGATAGCGGTTTCTTTAACCCACGCTTGTGAGCTGGTGGATAATACTTTGAAACTGACGACAGGCGGCGCGTTGACTATTGGCGGTGGATTGCCGAAAAGCGTAGTCCACCAGTCTTGAATGCTACGAATGACTTGCTGAAACCAAGACTTTGGCTCTGGTGTTGGTTCAATGTCTTTCGTTAACGCATCGAATTTGCCTGCATAAAAATACGCGGCGGCGTGTAGATAGTCGGCGTAGGGTTTGGCAGCTTCTGAACTAACGGCTAGCACCGGCAATGAATCGGCGGCTTTTTCACAAAAACTCAGTAATCGCAGTCTTTCTTGCGCGAGTAGTTGCTTATCTGACGCGGAAATATCTTTAGCCGCGTGCAGTAAACGCCAGAACGGCAATATTGCTTGATAATTATTGGATATACAACGTCCTTCTGGTTCAGCTTGGGATACAGCAGTCGCTTGGCTCACTCCCAAACTTAATGCTAGTTCAGTGAATTCGGGTGGAATGTCATTTTCTTGCGTATTTGCTGGAATATCGGCAAAGGCGTGATAAGAAAAAGGGATGTCTTCAACTTTATAATGCAATACCTGACTGTCTTCCAATATCAGTGCCAAGTTGGTACGGCTATCATTCAATGGTCGAATAAAATACGCGCTTGGCAGTTCCTCGCACCAATCGCCACAACCTGGATCACTACAGGCGTGGACAGGGGTGGAGATTAACCACAATACGGTGGTCATTAAAGCCGTAGGAAAACCGTGTAGATTGGATTGCCGTCTTTTTGGTAACTCACTATTCTCTGGTATTTGTTGGCTTGCGAAAGAGCCGCAACTCAATCTACGCGGCTTCACATAAAAACGTTGTTTCATGACAGGTAACTCCTTGTGGTTGCGGATGGATTTACTTTACTTGATAGTTATGCAGATACGATGTTGAAAATATGAATTTTACAGTTGAAATATGCAGATTTAGTGCAGGGAAACTTAGATTACCCATTTGTAGATTGGGTGGAGGTGCGAAACCTAATATTTACGTTTAGCCATGTAAACCTGTTTGAGCGAAAGCGAAAACGGGCGTTTCCGACAAACTGCTAGATAATATTCACGAAAAGTGAATAGGATGCTGGGTTTGAGCGGTATCAGGAAATAGGCAGAGATTTTTTATGAGGATAAGGTATTGCGGCGAATCTATAGCCAGACTGGCTATTTTTCGTGTATTTCGTGGAAAAAATAAAAAGTATGACCCGCCTGCGCCGTTATGTGCTTTCGTCCTTGAACCGAAGGTTCAAGTGGGAACGCTTGCTGTTAATCGGGTTTCCCAAATGAATGGGCATACACGCCATAACAGCTATTCGTTCCCGGGGTTAATACAGGTTCAGGAAACACCCAGCACACCCTCGAACGCGGCAGGAAATACCGGTATAGTGTAACGTGTTTAGGATTTTTTTTCTAAAACGTTTTCTATTTTTTGATTCATTCTTGCTAGGCATTCATTTAAATTTCGATTTAATAAGGCATTTTGGGTTTTCATTAACTGTAATTCATGTGCCAAATTAAGGGCAGCCATTACCGCAATGCGGTCAGAACCACTGACTTTACCCGCATCACGCATTTTACGCATTTGGGCATCGAGTTGTTGAGCTGAACGCATTAAATCGTCTTGCTCATCAAGCTCACACATAATTTTGTATTCTTTGCCCATGATGGTAAGCGATACGGGCTGGGGTTTTTGACTCATGAGCCTTGCTCCATTTCTTTTAGACGAGTAATCATTGCTTCAACACGGGTTCTGGCGAGCGTGGTTTTTTCGAGTAATTTGGCTTTTTCCATCACCAGCACTTCTTGTTTGCTTTTCAGTGAATTATTTTCATTTTTTACTGATTGGTATTGCGCGATGAGCTGATCCAGCTTATCTTCTAGGTCTTTTAATTCTAAAGATTGGTGTGTTTGTGTCATAGTGATGGTTGAATTACGGTAGGTGTAGCAGCTAATATTTTTAATAAGGTTTGCATAGGTAGTGCATTTTAATATGATTCATGATTTGTGTTACACAATCAAATTTAACAATTTTTATCATGATTAAAAATCAATGGTAGCATAAGCACTATTTTTAGTTTAGCGATAGTGACATTATTATGGTCTACCCGATAATTAACGCAATACTTGTAAAAAATGAAGCTGATTTTTGTGCCGCTGAAGCACACGGCATCGCAACAGGCATGTTATGTGCCAATGAAAAAACCGACAGTGATTATTGGCTAAGCGAATTACTGCATAATGCCCCTGCTATCGTAGACGAACAGCGACAATTGCTCATTAGATTATTTGAGGAAACGCGGCGATTATTGATGGGCGATCAATTTGAGTTTGATTTATTTTTGCCCGACGAAAACACACCGTTAATCGAGAAAATTAACGCATTAAAAAGTTGGTGTCAGGGATTTTTATTTGGCGTAGGCTCTGCTGTCGCTCAGTTGAACTGTTCAAGAGATGCCCATGACATACTAAAAGACATTACTGAATTTACCAAGTTGGACACCGAAAACGAAGACGAAAATGAAGAGGATGAAATCGCGCTGATGGAACTAACGGAATATTTACGCACTGCCGTGTTGTTGCTACGCGATGAGTTAAGTCATAACACTGACCATTAAGACGAGCAACAACATGAAACAAAGTGAATTCAAAAAACGCCGCAAACAACTCATGCAGCGCATCGGCAAAGGCAATATTGCCCTAATAGGCAGTGCGTCAACCCATGCGCGTAACCGTGATGTCAATTACCCCTTTCGCCAAGACAGCGATTTTTATTATCTGACTGGCTTTAACGAACCCGATTCCTTAGCGGTCTTTATTCCTGAGCGCGAACAAGGCGAATATATTTTATTCTGCCGTGAATTTGATGAAAAGAAAGCCCTATGGGAAGG
>NQJH01000003.1:18149-18518 GCA_002256685.1 Methylococcaceae bacterium NSP1-2
CTATGGGAAGGCGCACATGCAGGACTAGAAGGCGCAACTACCCACTACGAAGCGGATGATTCTTTTCCCATTGAAGACTTAAACGACATTTTGCCCGGCATGTTGGAAAATAAAACCAAAGTGTTTTATCCAATGGGGCGTGATTCAGATTTAGACCATAAACTATTAGAGTGGATAAACCACATTCGGCGACAATCGCGGACAGGGATTACCGCACCGGGTGAATTAGTCTCTTTAGAACATATTTTGCATGAAATGCGCTTATTCAAAAGCGCGGCTGAACTCAAATTAATGCGCCGTGCCGCGACTGTCTCAGCGGCGGCTCATGTTAAAGCCATGCAAAAATGCAAAGCGGGGATGTACGAATAC
>NQJH01000003.1:18556-21903 GCA_002256685.1 Methylococcaceae bacterium NSP1-2
TTTTTTATACGATGGTCTGCGTGCTGTCGCTTACCCGTCAATCGTTGCCGGTGGCAAAAATGCCTGTACCCTACATTACACTGAAAATGCCTCTAAATTAAAAAACGGTGATTTATTGCTAGTGGATGCAGGGGCAGAATGTGACCACTACGCTGCTGATATTACCCGTACTTACCCCGTATCTGGGCATTTTAGCGAGCCGCAAAAACAGCTTTATCAACTGGTACTTGATTCCCAATTGGCAGCGATTGAAGAAATCAAACCCAAGCAATCTATGCAGTTTGCTCATGAAGCCTCCGTTAATGTCCTCACTAAAGGGCTAGTTTCCTTAGGCTTACTGAAAGGCAGAGTTGCCACGCTGATTAAAAACGAAAAATACAAACAGTTTTATATGCACCGCATCGGGCATTGGTTAGGCATGGATGTCCACGATGTTGGCGATTATAAAATTAATCAAGAATGGCGAGTGTTAGAAAAGGGCATGGTACTGACCATCGAACCGGGTTTATATGTTCCTGCCGATTGTAAAACCGTTGATGAACAATGGCGCGGTATTGGCATTCGTATCGAAGATGATCTTTTAGTCACCGCTGACGGTTATGAGGTACTTAGCTGTGATGTACCTAAAACTATCGAAGACATTGAACGCTTAATGCAGGCGCACTAATGCAAGATTATGACTTAATCATTGTCGGTGGTGGCTTAGCAGGTAATTGTCTCGCACTGGCATTAAAAGATACGGGCTTAACCTGCGCCATTATTGAAGCCAACACGCCCGAACAACTAGCCAATTCCCCCGCTGGTGACCGCGCGTTGGCATTAGCCGCTGGCACCGTCAAACAGCTAGAAGACTTAGGCGTGTGGCAAGGTATCAGCCATGCGGCTACTGCCATTAAAAATATCCATATTTCTGATCGCGGGCATTTTGGTAAAACCCGTCTGAGTGCTGAAAAAGAACACGTTGATGCACTCGGTTATGTGATTACTGCCCGTGACCTTGAAACCCACGTTGCACAACGGGTGACACAAACCAACACCGTGCAAATATGCCCAGCACGAGTGGTAGGCTTAGCATCGGATGCCGATAAAATCTGTGTCAGTATTCAACAAGGCGATGAATCAATAACGCTCACCGCTAAATTGCTAATTGGTGCAGATGGCGGACAATCATCCATTCGCAAATTGTTAAACATAGCGCAACAAATCACCGAATACGGTCAAACCGCCTTAGTCACTACCGTAAAATCCACGCTTGCCCATAAAAATACCGCCTTTGAACGCTTTACCACCTCAGGCCCTCTGGCATTATTACCAACGGCTAATAACCAATGTGCAGTCGTATGGACACGCAGTACTGATGATGCGCAAGCCCTCATGCAAAGCAGTGAAGCCGATTTTCTCGCAGAACTACAACAGTGTTTTGGTTATAAATTAGGAAAACTTAGCCTAACTGCACCACGTCGGTCTTTTCCATTATCACTAATCCGCGCTGAAAAAATGCGAGCAAACCGCGCGGTGATTATTGGCAACGCCGTTCATCAATTACACCCCGTCGCAGGACAAGGCTTTAATTTAGGCTTGCGTGATGTCATGCAGTTAGCAGATAGACTCATCAGCCAACACCAAGCCGCGAAAGACATCGGTGCGGATGATTTCTTGACAGAATATAGTGTCGCTAGACAAAAAGACCACGACCTAGTGATTAACTTCACCAACAACGTGATACGCATTTTTTCTAATGATTGGCTGCCTTTAGCCGCAGCCAGAAACGTAGGACTCACTTTGCTGGATCATATTCCCAAAGCAAAATCCTTATTGAGTCGTTATGCGATGGGACTTGAACAAACAGACTAAACAGACCGACATTGTTCCATTTCAAAGTAGCCCGTGTGGAGCCGTAGCGGAACACGGGTAACCAGTCGTATCGTCACGAAAAGTCCTGCATTCCGCAAGCTCCATACGGGTTACTTACTACGATTCCAAACTTGTCCGCAACGCCGCCAAAAACGCCGCATTTTCTTCGGGCTTACCAATCGTTACCCGCAAGCAATCGGTCAATAACCCCGCTTGTGGACTCAAATTTTTAATCAACACACCTTGTTGTTTCAAAGATAAGAAAATGTCGGTAGCGCGTCCTGCTGGGGTTTTAAACAAAATAAAATTCGCGGCACTGGGATAAGCGGTAATGCCATCCAACGCGTTTAATTGTTCAAACACCAACGCACGATCAGCGCAAATTGCTTGGGTTTGTTGGTCGAATATTTCGCTATGTGACAAAGCAAACTCTACACTCGCTTGTGTCAACACGTTAATATTGTAAGGCAAACGAATTTTATGGAGCTGTTCGATAATCGCAGGCAATCCTGCAATATAACCCAAACGTAAACCTGCTAAACCCAATTTTGACACGGTGCGCATAACTAGCAAATTCTCATACTGCCCTAAGCGATTCATAAAACTGGCATTGGCAAACGGTGCGTAGGCTTCATCAATCACTACCAAGCCCTTTGACACTTCGATAATCTCTAAAATCGCCGATTCGCTAAACAAATTGCCTGTCGGATTATTGGGATACGCCAAAAAAATCACACTAGGTTGATGTTCAGCAATCACCGCTAACATCGCAGGTAAATCTAAATCAAAACTGTCCGCTAACAATGGCACACCGTGATAACGTAAGCCCAAACAATCGCTTAATTGCTTATACATCACAAAACTGGGCGTAGTGCTTAACACGCTGGCAGTCGGTGGCAATGCCATCAACAACAACTGAATAATTTCATCCGAACCATTGCCTAGCAATACATCAAACTCATCCGCTATGCCATTAACCCGCTTAATGGTGGCGTTAAGTTGCCGCGCTTCGGGGTCGGGATAACGGTTTAACTCGCAGTCTTTTAACGTGGCTAACCACTGTTGTTTAAAATCTTCTGACCAACTATAAGGGTTTTCCATGGCATCCAACTTAATAAAACCTGACGCATCAGCGACATGGTAGGCGGATAAGGCTAATACTTCGGGGCGAAAAATAGAGGCTACTAAAGCGTTTTTGGACATGATGATTCAACTTAAATTGTAGGTTGGGTTAGCGACAGCGTAACCCAACATTTACCCGCGAAGTGTTGGGTTACGGCTATCGCCTAACCCAACCTACGGTTTTTTTAGATTATTTAATACGGTATTCTGCTGAACGGGCGTGAGCCGTTAACTGTTCACCACGCGCCAAAATCGAAGCAGTTTTACCCAATTCACTCGCGCCGCTTTCTGAACAATTAATTAAGCTGGTGCGTTTTTGAAAATCATACACGCCTAACGGCGATGAAAACCGCGCTGTGCTGGACGTTGGC
>NQJH01000287.1 GCA_002256685.1 Methylococcaceae bacterium NSP1-2
TACTGATTGAATAATGATGAATAGGACGGCGGCTAAAGGTTTCATCATTGGTTTTAACATACACAAACGCTTCATCCATCGCCCACAGTAACGCCGATTTAGGAATCATCACTCCTGACAACTGGCTGTTCTGTTCAGGTAGCCACGCTGTCACCGCCATACCGATGCTGATATTTTTTGCCTGCGTGTTAAAAAAATAACTGTTACCTTGGCTACTGGCATCGGTTTGTGGAGCAACTGAAATTAATTCAGCAGGTTGGGCTTTGCTACGATTGCCAGAAGCGGCAATCACAATGGTTTTTAGATTATCGGCTAGTTGTTGATTGCTAGGCAGGGTAATTTGTAGCAGTTTTTGTTGACCTGATAACAAGGCATTGAATTGATTGCTATCACTAGCCAACGCCCATTCACTTAAGGTTTTACCCCATGTGAGCAGTGCTTCCTCTTTAATGATTTGATCTTGAAAATGGGTCGCATCAAGTTGCGCTTTGTCGATTTGCCATTGCGCTTGTTGATCTTGCAGATTACGTTTTGCACTGATACCTTCTTGATACAAAACTTGCTGGCGACTCACGTTTTGTTCAGTTTGTTTGAATTTCGCGTGGGCAGCGTTACGGTCAGTTAAAGCGACTAAATAGCGGTGGCGTAATTCGACTAACGGTTGAATTGCCAACACTTTTCCATAAGCGGTAAATTCAGCGTGATAGGTTGCAGGTTTCAGCTTTATAGTTTGTAGCCCTGAATGTTGCTGGGCTTTAGCATCCAAGCGAATAACCGTTTGCCCTTCTTGGCGTTGGACTTTTTGTTGGGGCTGTTTATTGTCATCATCATCCGCTATGGCAACGGTGATTGAAAAAACAGCGCAGAGTAAAATACAGGTTTTTAATAGCATATTCATGTAGGTATGATTAACGCGGGTTTTATGTGGAAGCAAAATTCAATCTACGCTGATAGTTTCTGTTAGTTACCCCATTTTTGGATGTAGCTGTGATATTTTTGTAGCCATTGTCCCCTATTAGCGACACCGCGACTTTGGTGTGTTAGAGAAATCGGCCATGTTCCTAGACGCAATCCGTGTTGTCTTGCACTACGACAAAAATCCAGATCATAGAAATGAAAATCAAATTGTGGATCAAAAAATAGCCCATTTGCCGTCAGTGTCTCTTTTTTTGCAGCAAGTAAAACACCATCCATTAACTCACAATCGGCGGGTACTGACCCAAAAAAATCAATTGGACCAAATGGATCCTTGCCGTGGGCTATCACACCAGAAAGATTGGCTCGGTCATCCCAAGTAAAATTGGTATCTACAAATATCCAACTGGGTTGCAATGGAATTCTACGTCGATTACCAACAACACCAATCACATCATATACTTGTAAGCCTTCAATGATTCGATCGAAAAAAAAATTATCATCAATCCAAACATCATCATGCATAAAAATGATTGTGCTATCACTCACGCCTGCTGAAATCCGTGCATTATAAACGTCGGGAAGCCCCTGCTTATTTTCAAAAGCCACTCGTGGAACCCAACGACTATCATATTCTAAGCGGCGCAAAGAAAGAGCCGTTGCAGATGTATCCCAAAAATCGTTTTCTGATAATCGTGTTGCAATAATAATTTCAATCATAAATAAGCCTATCCCATAATTTGTCTGATTTAAGTCGTGTAGGGCACGCTGTGTGTTAAGCAACAACAGGAGTCCAATAGCTTTAGCTATTGCCGTGAAAATAGCTAAAGCGTACTCCAAGGCAGTGACGCTGTGCCTTTGATGTCGTTGAAGCACGATAGCAAGCCCATCAATCGTATGTTTGCAAGCTTAACATAACGCTGAAATGGCGTGGGCATGAAGTTAAACTTATTGGAAAGAACTCAGGCACACATTAACCCGTTGCCGTAGTAGTTCTCTTTTCTCAGCACTAATCCCCTTAGGATCAAACCGTAATTGATAATGCAGTTGGCAAAGTTGTGTTAATTCGGGTGAGGCTAAACGCTCAACCCAGTGTTGTAAGCTTTCGTTGTCGAAACGGGCTTGCTGGGTGTTTTGTAAGCGTTGTTCGAGTTGATAAAATTCAGAATCGAGTCCTGTGCAAATGGGCTTTATTGCTATGGGTTTTGCTGACAAACGCGCTAGATGTTTGCTGTTAAATAGCCGTGTCGCTAAATACAAAATCAGCACTAACACCCCCACTATTTTCAGCATTAAACCTTGGGTCTCGCTAATTTTCCATTGTTGCAGTTTAAATAAACTATTTGACCACGCATCGCTGAGAGTTTGCCAAACACCATTGGCATTGTCGGCTTCCATTGTTTGCCATTGCGCAGGAGTGGAATCGACAGGTTGCCAGATGCCATTCAAATAAGCGATTGCCCACGCATGAGCATCACGGCGGCGCACGAGGTATAAATCTGATTCTGGTAGATATTCGCTGACTGAATAACCTGTTGCTAAACGAGCGGGAATCCCATTTTGTCTGAGTAATAACACCGTCGCAGCAGCAAAATATTCACAATGCCCTGCTTTGCGCTTGAGCATAAAGTCTCTTAAGGCTTGGTCTGGATCAGTTTGTGTACCAAGATATAAGCTATAAAAAAAGTGTTGCTGAAAATAATCTTTAAGTCGGTCAGCGGCGACTTTAGGCGGTAGTCCTGCGAGTTTTAACTCACGGCTAACCGCTTGTAACCAGTCACTATGTTGTGGCGGAATTTGTAAATCATAGCGACTGGGTTTGCTGATGCGTTTGCCAGTATAAAACACTTGATAATTGGCAGTTCTGGGTGGAATATCGATTTTTACCGCGCCCAGTTCGGTGCTTTGCAA
>NQJH01000288.1 GCA_002256685.1 Methylococcaceae bacterium NSP1-2
TCTGGGGAAGCAAGTCTGTATCCGCCCACAGAACAGGGAAAACCGCAGATTGTTATCACCCATGTTCAGCAACTAAAGGATTTTCCACCGAGCTAATGAATTTAACCTAAGTTCTTGTATTGCTTTGTTTATTTTATCAAGAACTTATAAACCCAAGGGTTACACATACCCTAAATTTTAACAATAAAAGCTAAATGCAAAGAGGTGTACTATGAACGATACAGTTACTACAGCGCGCAGTGTTTTAAGAGAGCGTTCCATCGAATTGTTAGGTCACGCCAATGTTGTTGCGACAGGTGTCGGCTATAAAATGGTTGATGGCAAGCTCACCGACACGCCCAGCATTATTTGCTCCGTTGCTAATAAAGTAGCGGCTTCCAGTTTATCTTCAAGCGATTTGGTACCCGCTGAAATTGGCGGTGTACCAACCGATGTTATACAGACGGGCATTATTCGTGCGTTTCAAGCACCGACGGAGCGGTTTCGTCCTGCTCCCGGCGGTGTCAGTATAGGTCACAAAGACATTACCGCAGGCACATTAGGTTGCTGGGTAAAGCGAAATAACGAATGGATGATTTTGTCCAATAACCATGTACTCGCTAACATCAATGCGGGAAAAATTGGTGATGCCATTTTACAACCCGGCTCTTACGATGGCGGAAAAAATCCAGACGATCAAATAGCAACGCTGGAAGATTTTATCACCATTACTCTTCAAGAACTGCCCAGTGATTGTGATGTTGCAGGCGGTATAGTTGGCATTTTAAACGCGCTGGCTGGCGTAGCGGGTAGTGACACCCGTCTGAAAGCAATCAGAATTCGCGCTATAGAAAATCTAGTCGATGCCGCGATTGCCCGCCCCTTACGACAAGAAGATGTACTCGCAGAAATTCTGAATATTGGTGCTGTTGAAAGAACAGGCTCAGCCATATTGGGGATGTCACTTAAAAAAATGGGTCGCACCACGAATTATACCGAAGGGCAAGTCACACAAGTGGATGTCACCGCTAATGTAGGCTATGGCGAAAACCGTACGGCTCTTTTTACCGACCAATTTATGGCGGGGGCTATGAGTCAACCGGGTGATAGTGGCTCAGCCGTGTTAAATAATGATAATGAGTTGGTTGGATTGCTTTTTGCTGGTAGTGATACCACGACCATTATTAATCGTATCGAAAATGTATTTTCAGCACTTAATTTAACCCTGTGAAAATTATTTTTTTAGCAGTGTTTCTAGTGCTTGCAATCGCATGTAGAGCGGAGGAGGGTATTGCTGTGACAGAAACCATTCAACAAGTTAAAACCAAACATGAAGGTCAATTAATGTCCACGCCGGGTGTAGTGTCGGTAGGTATCGGTCATGACCAGAAGGGGCAATCAGCCATTATCATTGGTATTGAAAGTCAGGATAAATTGAACAAGATAACGCTACCCGAAACATTGGACGGTTACCCTGTTAAAGTTCAAATCATGGGAACTATTCGGGCTCAGTAATAACACGGATTATGCTATCGGTTTTGCAGTACTAAGACCGATAGCAGGTACGTTAATTTCCGCGCTTATATTGGGAAATGCGGATAACACCTTAGCGGGCAAATCCATGAGATTAAGCGAAAATGATTCTGGCAAAACAGTTGAAATAAATGCTAGCAACGAACTGGAGCTTATATTGCCAGGAAAGTCCACTACGGGTTATGTCTGGGAAGTGAGTTCGCTGGATTTGAATATTCTGGAGTTAAGTGAAACCCGTTTTATTGCCAGTGACAAAGCCATTGGCGCGGGTGGCATAGAAATTATAAAGCTTCATCCGATTGCTACGGGGAAAAGCAAGGTGAAACTGATATTCCATAAACCCTTCGAGAAAAATGAACTTCCGTTAAAAACCTTTGAAGTAACAGTCATCATTAAAGAAACAGTGATGAATAAATAATTACTGGAGATAACACGATGAACGAAACCTATAAAAACTATGGTTTAGGATGGTTGCGAGACCTGCCCGATATAAGAGATTACTCACCCGAACATGAGAAAATCAAACCGCTACTTAAAAAGCTCAATGTATTGTCTCCGGTGGCAAATTTACCTGCGAAAGTAGACCTCAGAGCGTGGTGTGCGCCTATTGAGGATCAGGGGCAATTGGGTTCATGCACGGCTAACGCGGGCGTGGGCATGATTGAATTCTATGAAAAAAAAGCGTATGGCGTATGGTTGGATGCCTCCCGATTATTCCTTTACAAAGTAACGCGCAATCTTTCGGGCTGGACGGGTGATACAGGGGCTTATTTGCGTACCACGATGGGGGCGATGACCTTGTTTGGTGTGTCGCCAGAAAAGTATTGGCCTTATAAAATCGCTGACTTCGATGTCGAGCCCTCGGCATTTTTATATGCGTTTGCCCAGTCTTATCAGACTATTAATTATTATCGACTAGACCCTGCGGGGACTTCACCAGCAAACCTGCTGAATCAAATCAAGACAAATTTAGCGGGTAATTTGCCTGCCATGTTTGGCTTTACGGTTTATGATTCGATTAATCAAGCGAACGGTGCGGGCAAAGGCAAAATTCCATTTCCTAGCCCTAAAGATAAAGTCGTGGGCGGTCATGCGATTGTGGCGGTTGGTTATGACGATACCTTGAAAATCAAAAATACCAATTCGGGTGCCACTACCACCGGCGCGTTATTAATTCGAAACTCATGGGGAACTAGCTGGGGCGAAGAAGGTTACGGTTGGCTACCTTACGAATATGTCCTAAAACAAGTCGCCGTGGATTGGTGGGCATTAATCAAGCATGAATACATCGCAACCAAGGAATTCGGGCT
>NQJH01000079.1 GCA_002256685.1 Methylococcaceae bacterium NSP1-2
ACACGGCATAATCCTGAATTTACTATGTTGGAATTTTATCAAGCTTACGCGGAATATCATGAGTTAATGGATTTAACCGAAGCGATGTTGCGCGGGATTGCCGAAGAAGTGGTTGGTCATACTGTGATTACTTATCAAGGTGAGCAGTATGATTTTGGTCAGCCGTTTGTGCGTATGACAGTGGAAGAATCGATTTTACATTTTAACCCTGAGTTAACGGTTGATGATATTAATACCCGCGAGGCGGCGGTTAAAGTGGCAGAGAAATTACACATACCCGTGAAAGATAGTTACGGTTTAGGTAAAATTCAGATTGAAATTTTTGAAAAAACGGTGGAAAGTAAGCTGATGAATCCGACCTTTATTACTGCGTATCCTGTGGAAGTTTCACCACTTGCGCGTCGTAATGATAATAATCCGCATGTCACTGACCGCTTTGAATTCTTTGTTGGCGGACGAGAAATTGCAAATGGTTTTACCGAGTTAAATGATTCTGAAGACCAAGCGGCACGTTTTCAGCAACAGGTAAATGAAAAAGAAGCGGGCGATGATGAAGCCATGCACTTTGATGCGGATTATATTACTGCGTTAGAACACGGTATGCCGCCGACCGCAGGAGAGGGCATTGGTATTGATCGCTTGGTGATGTTATTTACTGACGCACCCTCGATTCGTGATGTTTTATTGTTTCCGCACATGCGACCTAAATTATCATAATTTAGACCTGACAGGTTTTTAAAACCTGTCAGGTCTGCTTAAACACTAATATATATTGAGGTACACTTATGACCACCGTAGCAGACCCTATTATTGGTAGCTGGTATAAAGACGTAGAAAATAATCTAAAATTTAAAGTTGTCGCTATTGATGAAGATTCTATTGAAGTTCAATATCTTAATGGTGACATTGGCGAATACGATCAGGATAGCTGGTACGCTTCAACCTTTGATACTATTGAAGACCCCGAAGATTGGAGCGCACCTTTTGATGATATTGAAACGGATGATTTGGGTTATTCGGATACCGATGAACATAAGCCCAATGCCGAAGATATGGATATTGAAGATTATTTGGATTAACAGGGAATCACTATCATGAAAATGAGTCCTGAGGAATTTTTGGACTGGCCGTCAAAACGTATCACTCTGCTAGCCATGTCGGGTGCAGGTAAAACCACGCTAGCCAATAAATTACCAAAATCAAAATGGTTTCACTATTCGGGTGATTACCGTATTGGCACCAAATATTTGAAAGAACCTATTTTGGACAATATCAAACGGCACGCGATCAGTGTGCCGTTTTTGCGTGAATTACTGTTATCCGATTCTATTTATATCGCCAGTAAAATCACGGTGGATAATCTTGCCGCTGTCTCCAGTTTTTTAGGAAAACTCGGTAATCCACAGATGGGGGGCTTGTCGTTACAGGAATTTAAACGCCGACAAAAATTGCATCATGTAGCGGAAGTGGCTGCGATGAATGATGTACCCGATTTTATTCATAAAGCCGATGATATTTATGGCTATAAACATTTTATCAATGATGCCGGTGGTAGCGTTTGTGAGTTAGATGATCCTGAAGTATTGGAAAATCTAGCTAAAAATACGCTGATTATTTACATAAAAATTCCGCCCACCTTAGAACAAACGATTATCGAGCGAGCAAAAACTGATCCCAAACCTTTGTATTATCGAGAAGCGTTTCTCGATGAAAAACTCGCGGAATTTTTGAGTTTAAAAAACTACCGCTCTACCGAAGTCATACCTCCCGATGAATTTGTCACTTGGGTTTTTCCTGAGTTATTCAAATCCCGATTGCCGCGTTATCAAGCGATTGCCGATCAATACGGCTATACCGTTGATGCCAATGAGGTCGCTAAAGTGAAAACCGAAGCAGATTTTATTCGACTGGTTGCCGATGCGCTAGCGAAACAATCATGACAGAAGGGATAACATTATGCCTTTAGTTGCCCACACCGATTTACCGACTTTTCAACGTCTGCGTGAAGAAGGCGAAGAAATAGTGGACTCAGAACGTGCTAGTCATCAAGATATTCGAGAACTGCATATTGGTTTATTGAATATGATGCCCGATGCTGCGCTGGAAGCCACTGAACGGCAATTTTTTCGTTTGGTCGGCGCGTGTAATCAAATTGTCCAGTTTCATGTGCATCCGTTTACCATTGAAGGCTTGCCGCGCAGTCCAGAAGCGCAAGCGCATATTGACAAATACTACGAATCGTTTGAAAAAATCAAGGAGGATGGTTTAGACGCGCTGATTATCAGCGGGGCAAATGTCATTGGTTCGCGCTTACCAGAGGAAGATTTTTGGCAACCGTTGACCGAAGTATTTTCATGGGCTAAGGAGAATGTCACCTCGGTTTTGTGTTCGTGTTTAGCAACACACGCGTTGATTCATTATTGTTATGGTGTTGAACGCACACGCTTGCCAGAAAAACGCTGGGGGGTGTTTTCTCATAAGCTGGTAAATCGTCATCATCCCTTAGTCGCTGAAATCAATACCCGTTTTGATGTGCCGCATTCACGCTTTAATGAGATATTTCAAAGTGATATGGAAGCGCACGGACTACAAGTGTTAGCGGCGAGCAAAGAAGCGGGCGTACATCTTGCGGTGAGTCCAGATGGGTTTCGCATCGTGTTTTTTCAAGGGCATCCTGAATACGACGATATTAGTTTGTTAAAAGAATATAAGCGTGAAGTGCTACGGTTTTATCGGGGGGAAATCAATGATTATCCGCCGTTTCCTGAACATTATTTTGACCCTGACGTGCAGCAAACTTTTTCTGAGTATGAGCGTCATGTCAGACAAGCGCGACACACAGGACAAAACTTAGCTGAATTTCCTGAAGCCGCCGTGTTAGACCATCTCGACAATACTTGGAGCGACACCGCAAAAGCGGTGTTTAATAATTGGTTAGGCAAAGTGTATCAATTGACTAATCAGGATAGACGCTTACCTTTTATGGAGGGGGTTGATCCTAATAATCCTTTAGGTTAATTCCAATCTACGCTATTTATCATACAAGTATTGCGGGGTTTTCATTGGTTTTGCCATAAAAACGCCGCTTTATTGTTATTTTTTTGAATGGTACTATTTTTGCTTTTGTTTACTAACAAAAATTAAAAATAAGTGAAACCGTGCAAACTTTTTTAAACGAACTAGGTATTGTCCTAGTATCAACACTACCCGCTATATATAGCAGAAGCAGTATAAATTGATTCAAGCATAGAGTAAGTGCGAATTCATTCGCACTGTGCGGATAAATCCGCACCTACATCATTTTATTGTGCTTTAGCTATAGCGGATCCCGCTGACTAAGCGTAATTCAAGACACCTTAAGTAAGGTGCTGCATATTCACAAGGTAACAAGAAATGAAAGAAATGAAAGAAATACCGCTTTCTACTTTACGAGTTGATTTTTTAGATGGCATAAGAGGCTGGGCGGCCGTTATGGTGGTATTATTTCATACAATGGTACGAATTCTAGCGAACACAACGCCATCCTATCAACGGTTTTATTTGGAATTCATAACAGATGGTCATCTTGCGGTTTTTATTTTCTTTGTTCTATCCGGTTTTGCACTGAGTATCACATTTATCAAAAGACCCCAGAAAATCTCCGTTCCTCTTGCCGTAATAACCCGATACTTTAGACTTTTTATACCTATTTTATTAACCAGTTTTATTGTTTACTGCTTAATGAAAGCCCATTTGATGTTTAATATTCAAATAGCAGATTTGGAAGATTCAAAACATTGGTTAGGCACTTTTTATGATTTCGAAGCGTCTTTAATAGGTTTATTAAAGTTTTGTTTTTTTGATGTCTTTTTTCATTATGAAAGGACATCCAGTTACAATATTGTACTTTGGACCATGCAAATTGAATATGCAGGTTCTTTATTGATTTATTTATCAATTGGTCTTTTTAGACACGAAAATAGAAAAATATATTTATTTCCCTTGGTAGCGATTGTTTTATACTTACTCAGAAATGATACGGCTCTGGCTTGTTTTATATTTGGCTATTTTTTGGCTGAAGTTTATTTTAGCTATGGACATATTATTAAAAAATTGAAATTTATCAACATTATCTCAACATTATTATTTATTGTACCTATTATAATATCTACTTTTTATAGACCAAAAGACGATAAATATACCGTTTTATTAGCCTTTATTGTTGTGTTATCAATTACTTTTTCACCGCTGCTTAAAGATTTCTTTTCTAATGCACTATCAAAGTTTTTAGGTCGAATCTCATTCCCGCTTTATTTAATACACATGATAGTAATTAGTTCTTGGTCATCTTATCTTTTCCTGCATTTGCCGCTATATGGCTACGAACATCAAGTTATCGCCAATATTACTCTAGCCACTACTATAGTATTGAGTATTTTTTTGGCATGGGTTTTTTGTCCTATGGAAGCTTTTAGTGTTAAAGCATCCAAATATTTGGCTAAAAAAATTCTTAGCGTTTTTTTTAATGCACTTCATAAATACCATTTTTTCTTTCAAGAAAAAATTACCGAATTCGTTAAATAAAATTATAAATAATAATGACGATTGAATTTATTTTTGTATATGGTACGTTACGCAAAGAAATTGCTGCCAATATGAATGATATATTATCTTGTTATAGTAACTATTTTTCTGATGGCTATTTACAAGGCAAGCTTTATGAAGTGAATGGCTATCCTGCTGTCATTGAATCAAATAATCCGCAAGATAAGGTTTATGGAGAGATATATAAAATACTAAATAGCCGTTTACTATTGCCTGAGTTGGATGCGTATGAAGAATGCACTCAGCTGTTTCCTCATCCTCATGAATACAGTAGAAAAAAACTGGCGATTACGCTCTTCGATGGTCATCATATAAGCGCGTGGGTTTATATTTTCAATCGAAATGTTGAGAATTTAATAGCTATTAAGTCAGGTGATTATTTGCATCACCTCAATGCACAGGAAAACTTATAAATTTTACCATGACGACACATTTAATGAGGCACGAAGAATTTCTACAGCAAGCAATTAAACTGGCGGTGGATAATAGCAGTACAGGGCAGGGTGGTCCTTTCGGTGCGCTGATTGTTAAGAATAATAAAGTGATTGCCGCAAGTAGCAATCAAGTGACCCATCTCCTTGATCCGACCGCCCACGCCGAAATCATGGCAATCCGTTTAGCGTGTCAGCAACTGGGAGATTTTCAGCTTCAAGACTGCATTCTTTACAGCAGTTGCGAACCGTGTCCGATGTGTTTAGGGGCAATTTACTGGGCAAGATTAGCCGAGGTTTATTTTGCCTGTAATCGTCACGATGCCGCCGCCGCGCAGTTTGATGACAGTTTTATTTATGATGAAATTGCCTTGCTACCCGCCCAACGCCATATTCCCATGCACCACATCAACCTACCGAATGCCTCACAGCCCTTTGAAAGCTGGGCAGCAAAAACTGATAAGCGGCTGTATTGACGAGTATGAGGTAAACTCCGTCAACCCACCTCATTAGTCCATCCTATCGTGCTGTTCTGGAGTTTCGGCTTTGAACAGATCAGCGATAAGTTCAATATGAGGTGCCAATTGCGGTATCACCGGAATTTTCCATGCTTTCCCTACGAAACGCGCAAATATATTATTCAACCAAGGTTTATTCGATTGTGCTTGGTGAATGATAAATTTGTAGGACTCTTCTTCGCTAATAATGGCAAAACCGTCAACCCACACTTCAATGGCTTCTGTTTCACCGTAGAGCGTTGTTTGCACATATACTTTTCGTGCATCGATGTCAAAATTAAAATCGGTTAATTCGGCAATACCCTTAAGCACTATATTTGCCACCCATACAATCATCATGTTGGGTGTCAATTTTATTGCTATTTTTATTAAACTGGTTTTATAACTCATGTTTAGCCTTTATCCGTTATGTGGTGAGGTTTTTAATTTTAATCGTTTTTTGCTTTGGTTGGTACAATCCAAAAAATATTACTATAAAATATAAGCTTGTAGGGTAGGCATCACAATTATTAAACAATATGTTGCGTGTTTACGAAGCGAAAGGTACGGTACGCGATTGGACTTTACGCCGCTGCTTTTTATTAATAATTGGGCGGCAAAAGTGGCTCAATACCGTCAAATCGAGCGTCAGGATGATGTTTAATAACTGCTTGACTAATTGCATCAATGCGCTCTTTTAGAACATCAACCATGACTAATAGCTCACCACTTTCAATAGCCTCCGCATAATCTTTGACTCTTGAATTACCGATCTGAAGACCTGCTAAACCGCTTGCCATTGCGCCGATGGTGGCACCATAAAACAAAGCCCCAAGAATAGGACCGCCAGCAATCGCCAATCCTGCTAAGCGCAAACCCACAAGTCCTGCCAGCACACCTGTGGTAGCACCGAGTGCCGCACCCCGTTCCAACGCGGGAATAAAATCTGTTTTCTCAAAAACGGATGCTTCAGGCATATCTTCCATCGGCGTATCTCTTTTTGCTAAAACATGTATATGTCGATCTTCTATACCTTCCGCGCGTAATTCATCAACAATTTTATGCGTCGTTTCAATGTTTGGGACTAAAAAATAGATTCTTCTCATTGTCTTCTCCTATTTAATTTAGATTGAAATATTCTCTGTATATGACAAAAAATAACCCATTGAAACACTGGCACAATACTGACTTTTTGCAAAGAAAAGAACGGTATGTAGCAAATCAACAAGCTATTGATGATGATAAACCAACACTTCAGATGGAACAAGGCAAGAATGGATTGTTTCTCTGGAATACTGATTGGGTTACCCAAAACTAGTGCGTAGATTAGAGAGCTTGCAATCTCCAATAGGATTTAAAACGCTGTCTACGCTATTATCGCACTACCGACGTGTGAATTATTGCGTAGGTTACATAGCTTCAACATAATATTAAGAGATATAACGCATTATTCGATAACGCCTTTTTTTTGCAATGCCTCTCGTGTTAGCTTTTGACGCATGGGCAAGTCTTTTTCATGACGGACTTCTAGGTTGGTCGCAAAAAACCATACTTCATTTGAAGTTTCAACGTAACCAACATACCAGCCGATTTGTGGCATTACTCTCGTTGCCCAGCCTGTTTTAGCGTGTATTGTAAAAGTTGGTGTTTTTTCCACCAGCATGATTTGCTGTAGCGTTTCGTAGGACGACGTGCTAAATGGGAGAGTACGCTGATACACTTTCTTAAGGAATTCCACTTGTTCTATTGCGCCGATTACAAGCGAACCATCAAGCCAGAATGTGGTTTCCTCAAAAGGCTCATGTAACTCACCGTAAGCTACCTGATGCAGATAATTCCGATACTTTTCTGCCCCGACTTGACGTGCAAGCTGCTGATAGCACCAAACACAGGAGACTTTGAACGCACTTTCCAAGGTTTGATCACGATTCCAATCGGGTAAATCGTAAACATGCCCATCCCACTTTAGCACGTCATCT
>NQJH01000289.1 GCA_002256685.1 Methylococcaceae bacterium NSP1-2
TAACCAAAAACCGCCTTTGTATAACAGGGCAATGGTTTTTTCCATTAACAACGGATTAAACTTGTCCTGCTCCAACCACGGACGCAATAAAAATAAACCCCAGAATAAGCTACCGATTGCTAACGCATAGCAAATTAGGTCAAAGCCGCCAATCAGAGAGTCGAGAAAATCTGCAATACCTGCCATGATAAAAACCTAGGGTGTAACGGTAAAATGAATCAAATCTTCAGTCAGATGACCGTCTGCGGCGAATACTTTCAGACGAATCGCATAATCACCCACAGCTAAAGGCGGCACAGTAATAATAATTTGCCCTTGTTTATCACCATTAACGGCTGACAATAATTGATGCTTGTCACCTTTACTGACCAAAAATAGTTGCGATAAACCCAGTTCTACTTTTGAGTTAAAGAAAAGCTCTACTTTACTTTCTTGGTTGGCATGAATTGGCGTGACTTTTAATGAATAATCAGTGACCACAGCGTGAGCAGACACCAATGAAACTTGGCATACTGACAAAAGCAACAGGCTGATTAGAAGTAATTTTTTCATTAGCGTGATTCCTTTATTTTTTCAGCGCGTGACCTGCCAAATTTTTACCCAAATCCCAGATTGCACCTGAAATTTTATGGGTATCGGCAATGGTTTTATCAAAAGCAGTAACAATATGATCGCGGTCTTTTTGCGTTAAGTTCAACGGCGGCAATAGTTTCACGACGTTCATACCGTGTCCGGCGACTTGTGTCAGAATGTGCTGCTCTTTAAATAATGGGATAGTAATCATTTGGCAGAATAAACCTTTATTTGCCGCTTCTATCATGGTCCAACCAGCTCTTAGCGTTAAACTTTTCGGTGCGTGAAATTCGATGGCAATCATCATGCCTTTGCCACGAGCTTCTTTTAATAATTCATATTTAGGGGCTAAGGCATTGATGCTGTTAATAATGTCCGTACCAACTATCATGCTATTTTCAACCAGCTTTTCTTGCTCCATAACGTGCAGGGTTGCTAAACCTGCCGCCATTGCCATATTATTTTTAGCAAAAGTAGATCCATGCACGACCGCTCTGTCCATGCGGTTATAGACGGTGTCCATGATTTTATGGGTCATAGCGACTGCACCGACTGGCACAAAACCACCTGATAAAGCTTTTGCCATACAAATCATGTCAGGCTGCACACCCCAATGCTCGCACGCCCAGAATTTACCGGTGCGACCTAAGCCAGTCTGTACTTCATCGGCAACGAATAATGTGCCGTATTTTTTACACAAGCGTTCTACTTCGGGCAAATAATTATCGTTGGGTACGTTAACGCCTTTGCCTTGAATCGGCTCAACGATAAATGCGGCGACATCTTTATTACTCAATGCACGTTCTAAGGCTTCAATGTCGTTAAAAGGCACAGCACTGCAATTGGGCAATAACGAGCCAAAGCCTTCGCGGAAAATAGCTTCACCATTCAGCGACAATGAACCCATTGTTAAACCGTGATAGCCGTGTTCGCAATAGACAATTTTGTCGCGTTTCGTGGTGTAACGGGCGAATTTAATTGCCGCTTCCACCGCTTCCGTGCCTGAGTTACAGAAAAATATTTTGTCCAGATTATCAGGGGTAGTTTTGAGTATTTCTCGCCCCAATAAACCGCTCAATATCGACACATCCAACTGCACTAAGTTAGGCATTTCCAGTGTCAGCGTTTCTTTTAACGCTTCAATCACGGTGGGATGATTACGTCCAATGGCAAATACACCAAAACCACTGAGCAAATCTAAATATTCTGTACCATCTTGGTCATATAAATACTGCCCAAGCGCACGTTTATAGTGGCGGTCATAACCAATGGTTTTTAACACGCGCACCATTTGATTATTCAAATACTGTTCGTACAGTTCAAATTTATCGGTGGCGTGTTCAGTTAGGAGGTTTGCGATGCTAAAAGTCATAAGTCTGGTTCAAAAGTAAAATCAAAAAAATTAATTCGTAGGTATTAAACCCGTTTGCCGCTAAACGCAGGTAATACAATTAACGAGCAAATCACGGTAAAAAATAAACCAATTGATAGCAATAAGCCCATGCTTGCCATGCCTTGATGCGAGGTAAACGACAAGCTGGAAAAACTGCATAAGGTGGTTATCGAACTGAAAATAATGCCGCGTGTGGTACTGCTATGCAGTAGGTTCTCGTTTTCATGCACATTAAAATGTAGGCGGTGCATAATTAAAATACTGCTATCGATACCCATGCCCAGCAATAACGGTAAGGCAATAACATTGGCAAAATTAAACGGATTATTCAGTAATACGTTAGTTGCACCTGTTAATAAAGCCGCAAGTAATAAGGGCGCAATCACTAATGCCATGTGTTTAAAGTTACGATAAACAGCCCATAATAACAAAGAAATCACAGTGAACGCGCCGCCAAAAGCTTGAACGAAGGCTTTAATCACTGCATCACCGCCTGCCTGATTGGCGATGGGCAAACCAGATACGGTATTATTTACACTTTGTACTTGTGTAACAAATTCTTTGAGGTTATCAGGATCATTTTGATCTTTTTCAGGATTAATCAATATTCTATAAAGCCCGTTCGCACTGAGCCAATGCGATTTTATCTCAGCGGGGATGTCATTCAAGCCAAACTCATTAGCGGTTAAACTGGTTCTTAAGCGTTCCATTGTAAAGGGAAGTAAACCCAACATATTTTTTTCTAATTGGCTATAACTGGCAGCTGGATTGGGTGAATTGTCCGCTTGTGCTAAAAACGCATCAACGCGTTGTTGCAGTTGTTGTAGCGTGGCAATAGGTGCATT
>NQJH01000290.1 GCA_002256685.1 Methylococcaceae bacterium NSP1-2
TGTCACTTATTCTCGTTATTTTTGAAGGACTATGGTTGAAAACGGGCGATATTGATAATTATCGCCATGCGCGTTTTTGGAGCAGATTATTTCTGCTCAATTTCTCGATAGGTGTTATCAGCGGTCTGCCGATGGAGTTTGAATTTGGCACTAACTGGTCGCGCTTTTCCATCGTCACAGGCGAATTTTTCGGTAACATTTTGGGCTACGAAGGGGCGATGGCATTTATGCTAGAGGCTGGTTTTCTTGGCATTATGCTATTTGGCTGGATGCGCGTTCCCCGCGCCATTCATTTACTAGCGACCAGCATGGTCGCGTTAGGCGCGTCGCTATCAGCCTTTTGGATTTTGGTGGCTAATTCATGGATGCAAACGCCTGCTGGCATTCATCTGGAAAACAACAGGGTAGTGGTGGATAGCTATTTTGATGCCATCTTTAACAAAAATATGCCGTGGGGTGTTTCCCACATGTGGTTTGCCTGTCTAACGACCAGTCTTTTTGTGCTGGGTGGTTTATCGGCTTGGTATATTTTAAAAAATAGAAATACGGATTTTTTTCTTAAATCCTTTAAGTTGGCTTTAATTGGTGCGATTGTTGTCGTGCCTATTCAGTTAGGTCTGGGGCATGGCAGTGGTCACGAAGTGTTTATAAATCAACCCGCAAAAGGCGCAGCGATTGAAGCCCATTGGACAACTAATCCAGCAGACACAGGCGCGGCTTGGAATTTATTGGTCTGGACTAACAAGGCAGAACAACAAAATGCTTGGGCTATCTCTATCCCAAATGTGTTGAGTGTTATGGCAACTGGCGATTTACATGGTCAAGTTAAAGGCTTAACAGACTTTCCGAAAGCCGATCAGCCACCGACTATTGGGTTAATTTTTTATAGTTTTCGGCTTATGGTCACTATAGGAATGGCTTTGTTTGGACTTATGCTATGGACAGCAATCGCGTGGTTTAAAGGGCAATTATCAGCCGAATCTATTGGCAATCACCGTTTACTACTGTGTGCGTGGATAGCTTCAATTCCATTGGGTTATATAGCGACAGAATGCGGCTGGATTGTTCGAGAAGTCGGTCGTCAACCTTGGGTCATTTACGGTCTGTTACGAACCCGTGATGCAGCATCACATCTTCCTGTGTCTGTTGTGGCAACCAGTCTGATTGGTTTTATTGTCGTTTACAGCATTCTTTTTATGCTATTTTTGATTTTTGCCGCTCGCATTATTCAAAAAGGTCCTGATTTAACATTGATGCCGAGGTCATGAGAGATGGAGAACGAAATTCATAATTTGCTCGCCAATATCTGGTTTTTTATCATCGGTCTGATGCTGTTTTTGTATGTCATTCTGGATGGTTTTGATCTAGGTGTCGGTATTCTTTGTCTTGTTACCAAGAATGATAAACATCGCGCTGTCATGATGACCAGTCTTGAAAGTATCTGGGATGCCAATGAAAGCTGGTTAGTCTTGCTGGGCGGTTCACTATTTGGTGCTTTTCCGCTGGTTTTTGCCGTCACACTACAATCACTGTATGTGCCGATTATGATTATGCTATTTGCCCTTATCTTTCGGGGTGTCGCTTTTGAATTTCGTCATCATGCCCGAAATAAAGCCCCGTGGAATCTAGCGTTCGGCTACAGTAGTTTAGTGGCGAGTCTTGCTCAAGGACTGGCATTTGGTGGCTTAATTAGCGGACTGGGCATGACTGATATTGACTATCAAGGCGATGTTTGGGCATGGTTTACGCCTTTTTCAGCACTGGTTGCCTTGGGGGTAGTCTCAGGTTATCTGTTGCTGGGTGCAACTTATTTAATGATAAAGACCGAAGGCGCGATTCGGCGAATTAATCTTCATCAAGCCTATATAGCGGCGACTCTGGAAATAATGATTATTCTAACAGTCATCATCTGGGCATCTCGATTCAATCCTTATTTTGCTGCTCGCTGGGCTGATAATGCCACGGGTTATTATCTAAACTCCTTTCTTATATTGGCAGTTTTTGCTTTTATTATGTTGATGTGGGCATTACGAAAAGGCTTTGAGTTAAGTGCGTTTTTCTGGAGCGTTATCATTTCTTTCGCCGCTTTTACCGCTATAACTATCGGCTATTATCCATTTATGATTCCCTCCTCAATAACATTGACTTCTGCTGCCTCTTCAAGCAAGACCTTGATATTCATGCTCTCAGGTATCGGTTTTTTTATTCCCGTCATGCTGATTTATAGCGGCTATCAATACCTCGTGTTTCGAGGCAAAGTGAAAATGGATGAACATACCAATGTTGGTGTATAGGTCAGGTTAGCGTAACCTAATCTGTATTCTTCACGGTTTTAGCGGATGCAGTTTAATTCTAGCGTTATATTAATAGGCTAATAGTCATGGAAATAGTTGAAAAAGAGAAATGGGAAAAATTGTTAGCTTTAGCTGAAAATGGAGATGCCGAAGCTCAGTGGGAAGTTGGCTACTATTATGAGGAAGGTGCAGTTGATAAATTGGACAACCTGCTTGTTGAAAAAAATCCGTTAAAAGCTTTTGATTTGTATACTTTATTGGCAAAGCAAGGAAATCAAGATGCTCAAATTTCTCTTAGTAATTTTTTGAGTACAGGGGAATATATAGAACAAGATTATGAGGCGGCTATTTATTGGGCTAAAGAGGCTATAAAACAGGGAAATTCTGGTGCTGCCAAAAATCTTGGAACTATTTACCGAGACCTTAGAAAACCTGCAATGGCTTTTCGTTGCTATCAGCAAGCAGTCACAATGGGCGACACCGACGCGCTTTTTGACATGGGAATTTGCTACT
>NQJH01000080.1 GCA_002256685.1 Methylococcaceae bacterium NSP1-2
GCCGCACTGATACCCTTGCTAGTGATACTGGATAAGCGGTGGACTAAAAAAGTACTCGATGATTTTGCCGCATCGGCAGCCGCATCGGCAGCATGTTGTAGCTGAGCATCATCAACATGCACAATACCGTAGTACTCACTGACAAACAGCATCACAATAATTGCGCCACCGATAAAAAGAGCAGTTTTCAGCATTTTTTTGGCAAAATAACCCACTGCCATGCCGATGATAAAAGGCGCACCGACACTGCCTATCAAGAAAGGCGTAGAAAAAATATCGTCGGAAGACGCGACACTGTTGTTCATAGATTTAATGATTCCGTTGTGGTGTGCTGTGATTATTTAAAAAGAGCCGCGATTTTAGCCTTGTTGAGTAAAAAAAGTGCAAAAATCAATCATATCTATGCAGTAAGTAGGAGTCCAATAGCTTCAGCTATTGGCTAGAAAACAGCTAAAGCTGTTTTACTCCTAACTTGATAGGCGCACAACAATTCTAATTATGGACAGTGAGTAACATCAGTAAATAATTTTGTAATGATTATTATGCTATAAAGTGCATTTTTTTGACCAAGTAACGATTTCAAACACTATGGACACAAGTGAATATGGTTTTGACCCAAGTTATGGTTATTCACTCGCGCAGTTATTAGCCGTAAAACCGCCGAAAGAACCCAAAGATTTTGATGCTTTTTGGCAAACGCGCTATCAGCAAGCCTTAATGGTTGATCCTCAGCCACAAACCAAGATTATCAGTAATAATGAACAAGGCTGGCGCGTGTTTGAAATCAGTTATACCTCTACTGATAATTTTCCCATTCGCGGCTGGTTATTGTTGCCGCGTGATGGCGTTATTAAGCGCGGTTTCATTATTGGTCATGGTTATGGCGGTCGTGATGAACCTGATTTTCATTTGCCATTTACCGATGCCGCGCTGTTATTTCCCTGTTCTCGTGGTTTAGGACTGAGTGCCGCACCGACCATTTCCTCAGAACCCTATTGGCATGTGTTACATAATATTAATCAGACAGACCGTTATATTTTAGGCGGCTGTGTTGACGATGTCTGGCTAGGTGTGAGTGCCTTGTTACAGTTGTTCCCGCATTTAGCGGGGCATTTGGGTTATTTAGGCATTAGTTTTTCGGGCGGTATCGGTGCGTTGGCGTTAGCATGGGAACAGCGTATTGCGCGTGGTCATCTTAATATGCCCACGTTTGGTCATCATCCATTGCGCTTAAGATTACCAACCAAAGGCAGTACAGGTAGTTTACAACAGTTTTATCAAGCTTATAAAAAACAAGCACTTAAAGTTCTGCGTTATTACGATGCCGCTCTGGCAGCAAAGCGAATTACCATGCCAATACATTGTGCTTGCGCAATCTTTGATCCCTTTGTAGCCCCACCCGCACAGTTTGCCATTTACAACGCCTTAGCCGGTACAAAAGAGCTGTTCGTATTAAGGGCAGGGCATCATTCATACCCTGAACAACACCAACAAGCGCAACAACTTATTGCCGAACTTGATGCGTTTTTTGCACCACTGAGTAACTAACTTTATAACCTAACAAATGAATAATTAAATGAATCGAGAATATCACAAATGGTGGAGTGAGCGATTACAGCGCGATATGGAATTATTGGTATTTGGTCATGCTGGCGCGAAAGTGCTGGTTTTTCCCACGCGTAGAGGTCGGTTTTATGAATATGAAAACATGGGTATGGTTAACGTATTAGCCGATAAAATACAGCAAGGTCATCTGCAACTGTATTGTGTAGACAGCGTGGATAATGAAAGTTTTTATTGTAATTGGGCGCACCCAGCAGGGCGTATTCAACGCCATATCGCCTTTGAAGACTACATTTTGAATGAAGTGTTACCCTTTATGGCGAGCAAAAATCCGCATGATTGTGTTATTTCTCATGGTTTAAGTCTTGGGGCATTCCATGCAGTCAATATTGTCTTACGGCATCCGCATTTATTTAAAAAACTGGTCGCCTTTTCAGGTCGTTATGATCTCACCCTCGCAGTTGAAAGCTTTCATAATCTGTTAGATGGTTTTTATAACGAAGATGTCTATTTTCATACGCCTAACCATTTTTTGCCTAATCTTGATTGCAACTTACATTTGAATCATCTTAGGAAAATTGACATTATCCTTACCATCGGCAATGAAGACCCGTTTTTACAAAATAATAAACACCTCAGTTCAATTCTGCGCCAAAAAGGCATTAATCATCAGTTAATCGTATGGGATGGCAGAGCGCATAGTGCAAGTTACTGGCGGCGTATGGCGGCGATTTATATTTAAACCTTTTCCTGTCAATAGCCAAAGCTATTGGACTCCTACGCTAGTAAGCCTAAAATACACATTCTTTATACTTTAATTCCTATTCGGAGCATCTATGACAAAGCAATACATTTATTCATTTCACAAAGGTGATGGAAAAAACAAAGTATTACTCGGTGGCAAAGGAGCAAATCTCTGTGAGATGACTCAAATCGGTTTAAACGTTCCCCCCGGTTTTGTTATTACCACCGAAGCCTGTTTAGATTATTTACAAGACAAACAATTGCCTGATGGCTTAATGGACGATGTCAGACAACAAATCCAAGTGATTGAGCAAGCCAGCGGCAAACAATTCGGCTCTCGCATCAAACCATTATTGGTGTCGGTGCGCTCAGGTTCAGCGATTTCCATGCCGGGCATGATGGACACCATTTTAAACTTAGGCTTAAATCAAGCCACGCTTAAAGGCTTGATTGAAGAAACTCAAGACCCGCGTTTTGCTTATGACGCGTATCGCCGTTTCATTCAACTATTCGGCAAAGTCGCGTTAGGCATACACGACGAAAAATTTGATGAGCATTTTGACAATGTTAAACGCCAAGCGGGTATTAAAGCCGATGTCGCGTTAGATGCCGATCACCTGAAAGAAATCAGCGAATTATTCTTACAAGTCGTCCAAGACGAAACGGGTAAAGCGTTTCCTGAAGACGTGTATGAACAGCTAGAAATCTCTATTAAAGCGGTATTCAATTCATGGGATGGTAAACGTGCGGTAGATTATCGCCGCGAGTTTCACATTACCCCAAAAATGGCAAACGGCACAGCAGTGAACGTCGTCACGATGGTATTCGGTAATATGGGCAATGACTGCGCAACAGGCGTAGGCTTTACTCGTAATCCGGGTACGGGCGAAAATGAAATGTACGGTGAGTATTTGGTTAATGCCCAAGGTGAAGACGTGGTAGCGGGCATTCGTACCCCTAAACCCGTCCATGAACTTGCCTTAGAAATGCCCGATTTGTATGAGCAATTAGTTGAATTACGCAACAAACTCGAAACCCATTATCACGAAGTACAAGACTACGAATACACCATTGAACGCGGTGTGCTGTATTGCCTACAAACCCGCAACGGCAAAATGAATGCCGCCGCGATGGTAAGAACCTCAGTCGAAATGGTCGCAGAAGGACTCATCAACAAAGAACGTGCCTTGTTGCGTATCGATCCTGAATTGTTGGAGCAATTATTGCATCCACAACTAGACCCCGACAATAAGCACAAACCATTAGCACAAGGCTTACCCGCTTCACCGGGTGCGGCGTGTGGCAAATGCGTCTTTGAAGCCGATGCCGCCGAAATCATGGGGCGTGCTGGTGAAAAAGTTATTTTAGTGCGCGAAGAAACCAAACCCGAAGACATACACGGCTTTTTTGCTTCACAAGGTATTTTAACCAGTCGCGGTGGTAAAACCTCACACGCGGCAGTTGTGGCGCGTGGTATGGGTAAAGCCTGTGTTGCGGGTGCAGAAGACATTAAAATTGACGTTAAATCCCGTTCCGCAGTGATAGGTGATACCCGTTTACGCGAAGGCGACATCATCACTATCGACGGTACGACGGGCAATATTTATCTAGGCGAAATTGCTACCATAGAGCCGCATGTTTCCAAAGAATTACACACCTTACTTGGCTGGGCAGATAGTGTTGCGACGCTGAAAGTTCATGCCAATGTCGATACCCCCGAACGCGCCAAAATGGCAGCCGATTATGGTGCGGCAGGGATTGGTTTATGCCGTACTGAACGTATGTTTAATGCCAAAGAACGCTTGCCATTAGTGATTGATATGATTTTGGCAGAAGACCACGAAACGCGCACCACTGCACTTGATAAATTGTTTCCAATTCAACGTGATGACTTTGTTGAACTGTTCACCGCTATGTCGCCTCATGCCGTTACCGTGCGCTTGCTTGATCCACCGATGCACGAATTCTTACCAAGCGAACATCAATTACAAGACGAAATCAACGCCTTACAACATTATGAAACTATCGTCAGAGGTCAGCGCGTTACTCTCGACATTTTAGGAATGCAGCAAGACGCATTACCCGCGCCGTTCGACCACCTTAACGAAGAAGTCATTAACAGCGCGATAGGCAAAAAACAGCTGATGTTGAAAAAAGTGCTGGATTTGTACGAAGTTAATCCAATGTTAGGACACCGTGGTGTGCGTTTGGGTATGAGCTATCCTGAAATTTACAAAATGCAAATCCGCTCTATCCTTGAAGCGGCAGCCATTTGTATGCAGCAAGGCATAGAAATCGCTCCTGAAATCATGGTGCCGCAAGTCATCACCTCGCAAGAATTGAAACAAGTTAAAACCTACGTTGATGAAATAGAGCAAGATGTAGAAAACCGTTACAAGCTGAAACTGAAATTCAAGTTCGGCACAATGGTCGAAACCGTCCGCGCCTGTACTCGCGCAGGAAAATTGGCAGAAATCGCCGAATTTTTCTCTTTCGGTACCAATGATTTAACCCAAGCCACTTTCTCGTTTTCACGCGAAGACGCTGAAAACAAATTCCTGCCTTTGTATAATGAAGCAGGTTTATTGGAAGATAATCCGTTTGATGTGTTAGACGTAAAAGGCGTAGGTCAGTTAATGAAAATGACTGTAGACCTCGGCAGAGCAACGCGCCCCGATATTAAAATCGGCATTTGTGGCGAACAAGGTGGACACCCGCAATCAATTCGTTTCTGCCACCACATCAAGTTGAATTATGTCTCTTGTTCAGCCCCACGCATTCCGATTGCCAGATTAGCAGCGGCACATGCCAAATTGTTGGAAGATAGCTATAGTCTGGATTAAAACTATCGTCGGATAGCGGAGGCAATAGAGACTGTGAGAGAATTGACTGTTTGGAGTCCAAGACATGATTTGGACTCCAACAGTCTTTATAAAGATAATAGGTAAAATAAAAGTTTTAGCCAATTTTTAGAATACGTTTAGAGTGTCTTTTTGGCAAATGAACTTCTACTGATTGATATACCTTACCTTAATGGTTGTATTTTCGTGGCGCAAACAACCCACTATTATACAAACAATACAATATAGGTAATATCATGAAAAAAAGAATATTTAACATCTGTAATCAGTTGGTAAAACAAAATATTAAGCCTACTCTTCTGAGGGTGCGGAGTGAATTAGGCGGTGGTAGTTTTTCAACAATTAACCCTATCTTTAAACAATGGAAAGAAGACAGCAGAACGAGAGATATTCAATCGATAGTCCATTTACGCAATGAAATAGTTGCTATAAATCAGAAGGCTGCGTTTTTAATATTGAAGGCAACTGATGACCATTGCGATAAAATTAAAAACGAACATCAAAATGAAATAACAACCTTACAAATAAAAGCGGCTGAAGCAGATGTAACTATTAGCGCGTTACGCGCGGATATAGAGGCTATAAAAAATGAAAAAGCAATATTGGAAATAAGACTAATGTTTTACGAATTAATTGGTAATCGCCTCAAATTCAAGCCAACTGTAAGGTCATTATAAAACTGTAAATTGTAGACCATGGAGCCAAGCCAAAGAAAATAGTTTAATAGTCGTTTTGAATACAAGTCGATAGCGACGCAAAGCGTATTTATAGAAGTCAACGAAAATCACACTATCCAAACCTGCTCGTGCTGTGGCTGTATTAGTTCCAGTAGTCCGAAAGGTAGAGCAGGTTTGCGAATAAGAAAATGGGCGTGTGCTGAGTGTGGCACACCGCATAATAGAGATATTAATCATTCTCGCTTGGGCATAAGCGTCTAGCTGTAGGAATCACCCGCTCTTTAGGCGGGTGAGGATGTCAAAATGGCAAAGGAAATCTAAATGAGCGATTTAAATGATCCAAGAGTATTTTTTGCCGCAGAACGCACTTTATTAGCATGGAATCGAACCAGTCTCGCCTTAATGGCATTTGGTTTCATGATTGAACGTTTTGGTTTATTTGTACAGATAATGATGCCCAAACTAAGTAATAATCTGGAGAGAAACTTTTCTTTCTGGGTAGGCATTGCTTTCGTACTATTAGGTGCTTATGTTGCTCTCGCTTCTACACAGCAATATCGCCTAGTGTTAAAAACCCTGAAACCCGTTGAAATTCCCGAAGGCTATCGCACGGCAACTGGGATAATCACTAACTTAATCGTTAGTTTTTTGGGTATCGCACTTATTATTTATTTGTTTATTCGTAGGTTAGGATGAGAAAAACAAACTCCAGCCTGTCATCTAAAGTTATCGTTCGGCAATTTTTTATAGTTTCCACACCCGCACATGGAACGTACAAACCTACTTTATGAACCCCTCCCGCCTGTTTATTTTACGCCCTGTCGCCACGTCATTATTGATGTTGGCATTGTTATTAGCCGGCATACTCGCCTATCGACAACTACCAATTTCCGCCTTACCACAAGTTGATTACCCGACCATTCAAGTCGTCACCCTCTACCCAGGAGCAAGTCAAGACGTGATGTCGTCTTTGATTACTTCACCACTGGAACGCCAGTTAGGGCAGTTGGCAGGCTTAACGCAAATGTCATCGACCAGTTCAGGCGGTGCATCGGTCATCGTGTTGCAATTCAATTTGGAATTACAACTCGATATTGCCGAACAAGAAGTACAAGCGGCAATCAATGCGGCAACTAATTTCTTGCCCAATGATTTACCGATGCCACCGATTTATAGCAAAGTTAATCCAGCAGATGCGCCGATTCTCACGCTGGCAGTGCGTTCTAAAACTTTGCCGCTTACCAAAGTAGAAGATTTAGTCGATACCCGTTTAGCGCAAAAATTATCGCAATTAACAGGCGTGGGCTTAGTCAGCATCAGCGGTGGACAACGCCCAGCCGTGCGCATTCAAGCCAATCCTGCCGCGTTATCGGCTTACGGTTTAAGTTTGGAAGATGTACGCACCGCGATTGGTAACGCCAACGTCAACCAACCCAAAGGCATGTTTGATGGCGCAACTCGTGCCGCGACCATTGATGCTAATGATCAACTACGTTCTGCCGCTGAATATAAAGCCTTGATTATCGCGTATCGTGATGGACGCGCCGTCATGTTAGCCGATGTTGCCGATGCGGTAGACGCGCCAGAAAACGTGCGTTTAGCAGCGTGGGCAAATGGCGAGGC
>NQJH01000291.1 GCA_002256685.1 Methylococcaceae bacterium NSP1-2
TCTTGCACCCAGCGGCACGTTTAATGATATGACCGATTCTGTGCCAGAGGCGTTGTTTGTTTATGTGTTAGAACAATTAAACCCTTTTAACTTAGCTTATCTGCATGTGGTTGACGCGCTGGAAAGTGATATTCGTCATGGTGCGAAAGTGGTCGATTTGGCAATATTACGCGCCGCTTATCATGGCACACTGATTGTTTGTGGTGGTTATGATTACGAACGGGCGAATGAGACTATTGCGAAAGGCTTGGCGGATGCGGTGGCTTTTGGGGTGTTATATATTGCTAATCCTGACCTAGTTGAACGGTTTGCGGGGAATGCACCATTAAATGAAGCCGATGCCAGCACTTTTTATGGTGGTGAGGCTAAGGGTTATACGGATTATCCAACGTTAGCCAATTAAGTTATGTGCAAAAAGTTGGCGGCTACAAGTCACTCAAACCTGCAAGGTCTTAAAGAAGACCTCGCAGGTTTATTTAGTCAGTCGAACTTAGTGGAATTTTTAGGTAGTGGGTTAAATCTGTCATTTAACAGACTATCAGGATAAAAGTTGTGGAGTCCAATAGCTTTAGCTATTGGCGAATCGCAAAAAGCTAACGCTTTTTGACTCCAGATTTAACCCACCTCCCTATTTTAGGTAATTACGCATGGCAGCATGTCCCGCTTCAATCAGCGCGTTAAGACGATTGGAGTCCATATTGAATTCTGTCGTTCCGTAACCCTGTGCCGGTAATCGACACACCAGCTGTTCGTTGGTCAGAATTTCGTTATTATCATGCGCATCGGTCATGGTATTGACTAAACGCAGTATGCGCTGGGCAGTTTTAAATTCACCAATCATTTTGGACGAAGATTTTTTGGGCTGACCTGCAACTTCAAGAGTTTCATCGATTAATAGCCCAATCGTCCCCGCATCGTTTGCCACGGTATCGCCCATCACCCGCTGTTCATAACTACCTTGCTGAGGTTGCGTATCAACCAGCCTGATGGGGAAATTAGATAGCACACCGCCATCGACGATGGAATGCCCTGTTATATCTCTGCCTAAATACGCGCCCCATGATTTTTGCCAAATCACTTCTCGCCAGACGAAAGGAATACTCATCGACATGCGTACTGCCCAAGTAATAGGGCAGTCGGGTGCGGTACGATGGTTTAAAACCAGCATCTCAGCACTGGTTGTGTTCGAGGCTACCAAGGACAAATCCTTGCCGGTTTTTGCGTGAAAAGTGGCAAAAGTAACATCGGCATTGAAACCTTTTTGGGCAAGTTTTTCCTGTATCCATTCGAGAAATTTATTACCTGCAAATAACCCACCACACTCAATAAAACAAAATAATTGCCGATAGTGGGGCAACTTTAGCAAGGCATCGACAAATTTTTGGTCAAAATTAGACTGCATCCAGTCAGGAATAAAAGGGATATCAGCACGTTGAAATACTTCTATCGTGACGCTAGATTGTTTATCTGTTGCGCTAAAATCATTGGCGGTTGGCGTATCCATAAACGTGGCAAAGCGCGGTTTGCCATTGACTTGCTCATTAACCGCTGCCAGCATTTCTTCGGGGGTAAAACCTGCCGCTAATAGCGTTGCGGTAATAGCCCCTGCTGAAGTGCCAATCAATCGGCGTGGCTGCAACCCTTTTTCATAAAAGGCTTGCATTGCGCCCACAAAGGTTGAGCCTTTCGCGCCACCGCCTTCGAAAACTAAATCGTATTTTGTATAAGACATGATTATTTCCTCTAGGTTGATCTAACTTAAATAATAAAACCCTGCATCACTATATAATTTTTTCTATTCGTCTGAAATGTAAGTAGTTTAGTTTTGGTGATCGATAGTTATGAATCGCGAGGTAACAAAGACCCCTGTTTATTTCTACCGTTCAGCAATGACTATACTATCCGACCTTTTTTAGTGATGTTGCATTTATTAATGGGTATTTTTTATATCTATTTTGTATCTATTAATACTCCATTTTAGGCAATTGCCTCTTTTATTTTATTGAGCGAAAATAAATAAAGGAGTGGAATATCGCTTATTTATTCCAATAAAAAAATAGTGGTTTTTTGTTGTCGGTCTAATTCTGGAATAAGGAGCAATAGGTAACGGGAATTAGGGTACAAACGCCAGATTATTCACAATCACATTTCCGTTTTGTAGAAAAAAGGCTAAATAAGATGACTTATCGAGAAAAACTTTTATTAAATAGTCGAAACTGTTATGACTATCATAGATAATACGCGGCTGTTTAATTTTAAGAATTAGGATGTCATAACCCTGTTATGAAGTTGGAAAAAATCAAACTTTCGGGTTTTAAATCCTTTGTCGATAATACCGTTATTCCCATTACCAGTAATTTAACGGCTATTGTCGGACCCAATGGTTGTGGTAAGTCGAATATTATTGATGCAGTGCGTTGGGTGATGGGCGAAAGTTCAGCTAAACATTTGCGCGGCGGTAATATGGCGGATGTCATTTTTAATGGTTCATCAGGTCGTAAACCTGTGAGTACGGCTTCGGTCGAGTTGGTGTTTAATAATTCAGAAGGCAAGCTCGGCGGCGAATATGCCGAGTATGACACAATTGCCATTAAGCGGCAGGTCAGTCGTGATGGCTTGTCGGTGTATTGGCTGAATGGTTCACGGTGTCGGCGTAAAGATATTACTGATTTATTTTTAGGCACGGGACTGGGTTCACGCAGTTATGCGATTATCGAGCAAGGTACGATTTCGCGTATGGTGGAATCCAAGCCCGATGAGTTGCGCGTGCATATCGAAGAAGCGGCGGGTATTTCTAAATACAA
>NQJH01000081.1 GCA_002256685.1 Methylococcaceae bacterium NSP1-2
GCGGGTAATGGCGCGGGGGCTAAGCCAGCGCGTTGTAATTCACAGCCCCAAAATAGTTGTTCATCCATAAAAGGGATGACGATGGAGGGGCAACCGCTGAGTGTGGCGGCATGAGAGGTACCCGCACCACCATGATGTACCACGGCGGCACAGTGTTGAAATAGCGGTTGATGCGGATGTCGTCCGATGAAAAATACGTTGTCTTGTTGGGTGTCAGCGGGGTATGTGCTGGAGCTGGTTTGAATAATGGCGCGACAATTGGCTAAACGGGCGGCATTAATAAAGAGTTCCATGCTCCATTCAGGGACGGCTTGTTGTATGCTGCCAAAGGTCATATACACAGGTTTTTCGCCTTGTGCTAAAAAGGTTTGTAACGCGGTAGAAGGCTGCCAATGTTCGGCGTTTTCGGGCAAATTTAAAAATCCACACAGTTGATTAACGGCTTGCCATTCGTTATTAACGGGACAAAGAAACGCATCAACAGCGACTAAATTAAGCAGGTCTGAACTAAGCAAGCTGTCAAAAACGTGTTTAAACGGCGGCATTCCTTCGGCAAACCATAAGCGACTCAGGCGTTTTTTTAATACCCAATCAAAAGCCCTATCTAGTAATCGCCATTGCCAACGGTTAATAATCCGACCTAAATCAGGAAAGCGAAACGGCGGATGAAGCGTTGTTGGAATCGCCGCGTGGCAAAAGGTAACGCTGATATGCGGTTTGTTATGTTTGTTAGCGGCGATTTTTAATGGGTACAGAAAATGATGCCCGATGACTACATCATGTTCGGCGGCTAATTGCGTGGATGCTTGGTAAATTTCTGCTTCATACGGGAAAAAACTAACCTCCAGTAAAGCGATTAACCATTGCAGGGTATTCATGCGAAAACTGCGCTGGGCAAAGTCCTGCATATCAAAATCAATGTGTGCGGGGATTTGTAAATAATGAATGCCCAAGGTTTCGCAGGTGTCTTGATAGCTACGGTTGTCGATACTGCTCACGACTAAGGTGACGCTATGCCCTGCATTGATTAAGCCATCGGCTAAAGCAATGAAGGGTCTGATGTCGCCATTTGAACCCCAAGTTTGTATGCCTATTTTCATGGTGCGATGCTCCGACTGTTATTTTGTAGGTTAGATAGCCTTAACCCAACATGAGGCTTATGTCGGGTTACGCTATCGCTAACCCGACCTACGAAATTTTTACCCGTGTACCTAGTAAGTAATCAAACCACGGCCACGTCACACACCAGTTAGCATTGCTATTGCCACCAAGATGGTGGTCGTAATGCCAAGCTAGATGTGCTTTTGCCCACGCGGGATCAAGGTGGGCTTTACGGTGTGAGTAGTAGTAGAGCAGTAATGATAAGTAGATCGCGCCGATAAAAAACGGTAATACCATGAACAACGGTAACAGCAATAATACGATAGCGGCTAATACCACTAATTCTTTGCTTTGAGTGTTCCATGTTGTTAAATCAATGTGGCGATAACCTAAATCTAACATGCCATTTTTAGTGCAGACGACATGGTGTTCGTAAAGATGATATGCCCAAAAACTGTGCCGATTTTTTCCGAGTCCATGCAGAATGGTTTTGTGTATTAGCCATTCACCGGCATTGGCAGCCAGTAAACCTAATAAAAATTGCAGGATTATGATGAACATTTATGGCGTGTCATTGCTGTGTGCGCAGCAGTTGTTCAAATTCCTGCGCGGGTATGGGTCGGCTTTTAATGTAACCTTGATAGCGGTCACAGCCTTTTTCTTGTAGAAAAGCCAGTTGTTCCGGGGTTTCTACGCCTTCCGCTAACACTTTGAATCCCAGCATGTGTCCCATTGCGATAATGGTGGCGGCAATTGCCATATCGTCTTGTTTATAGGGAATGTCATCGATAAAACTTTTGTCGATTTTTAGGGTGCTAACGGGAAAGTGTTTCAGATACGCCAGCGAGGAATAACCCGTACCGAAGTCATCAATGGCAATATGAATGCCTAGTTGCCGTAGTTCATTTAGAATAAGCAGGTTTTTGTCTTGATTTTCCATTAAACCACTTTCAGTCAGTTCCAATTCCAAATAGTGGGCGGGAAACTGGCTATCTTTCAATACGTCAGCAACCAGCGTAATGATATCGCTATGCTGAAATTGATAGGGTGAGACATTGACGGCTAACACTAAAGGCGGTAAACCCGCATCTAACCATTGCTTACCTTGGCGACAAGTTTCTTTCAGTATCCACGCGCCAATAGTGGTAATAAGCCCTGTTTTTTCAGCGAAGTTAATAAATTGCCAAGGGGAAGTAAAACCTTCTATGGGTGGATGCCAACGGATTAAGGCTTCTGCGCCGATAATTTTATCGGTGGCAATATCCACTTGGGCTTGGTAATACACTTGCAATTCTTCACGCTCAATGACCAGTCGTAAACGGGCTTCCAGCTCGATACGTTTACGCGCCGCTAGCGTTAAATCTTCAGAAAAATAAGCGAAACAATTCCGTCCGTTGTCTTTGGCTTTATATAAGGCAGCATCCGCTTGATCCAGCAAGTGTGCTGGCGTTGTACCCGGTTGCGCGTATAGGCTGATGCCGATGCTGACACCAATATGTATTCCACGCGTAGGATCAAGACTCAAGTAAAAAGGCTGTTTAAAATCGGCGATAATATTTTCAGCGACCCGCGACGCATCATCGACATGGTTAATGTTTTCTAATAACACGGTAAATTCATCACCGCCTAAACGGGCAAGCATATCGATATTACGCAAGCGATCTAACAAACGGGCAGCCACTTGTTGTAACAGTTCGTCACCTGCCAAATGCCCTAAACTGTCATTAATGGGTTTGAAGTGATCTAAACCTAGTATCATTAACGCCATGATTTTGCCATCGCGGGAACAACTATCAATGCCGTGTTGTAAAAGTTCCAACAATAAGCGGCGATTAGGTAGTCCTGTCAAGGGATCGTAAAATGCCAGTTGGCGAATTTGTTCTTCAGCGGTTTTGTACTCGCTGATGTCGGTCATCGTGCCGATGTAATGGGTGACAACGCCGTTATTATTTTTAACGGAGGTGATGGTTAGCCATTGAGGATAGATTTCACCATTTTTGCGTCTATTCCAGATTTCACCTTGCCATGTCCCCGAATATTCAATGCTGTGCCATAGCCCCAGATAAAAATCGCTGTCGTAGCGACCTGATTTAAGAAAGCCAGGATTTTTACCGATGGCTTCTTCGGGGCTATAGCCCGTCATTGCAGTAAAGGCTTTATTGACCCGAATAATGCTGTTGTCGGCATCCGTAATCATCATGCCTTGTTGTGATTCAAAAACCGAGGCAGCCAATGTCAGTGCGGCGTTATTTTCTTGTAGTTGTTGATATTGACTATACAAGCGTAGAAAAACGTGAACTTTGGCTTTTAAAATGTGATCGTCTAACGGTTTAGTTAAATAGTCAGTCGCGCCAGCGGTATAACCGCGCATTTTGTCGCTGTTTTCTTTATAAGCGGCGGTTAAAAAAATCACCGGCGTATCGGCAGTACGCTGATCGGCGCGTAGTTGTTCGCAGACTTCATAGCCGTCCATTTCTGGCATCTGCACATCGAGTAGAATCAGTGCGTAATTGGTCTCCAGTGCCATTGTTAATGCGTCAAAACCGTTAGCGGCTTCTTGTAGTTGGGCATCTACGCCTTTCAAAATGGTGCGTATGGCAAGACGATTGTTTGGGTTGTCATCAACTATCAAAATTTTGGCTTTTTCTGTCATCATTTTTCGTCCACCGACACCAACAGACTAATAATATCTTCCATACTGGCAATGTAATCGACTGCGACGCGCCCAATAACGGCATTGGGCATGGTATTGAATTCTGTATCGACTGGGTTTAAGACAATACACAAACCGCCCAGTTGTTTAACAATGACCATCCCGTCTGCACCATCTGAATTCGCGCCACTGAGTATCACGGCAATCAGACTGTTTTCAAAGGCTTCCGCCGCACTACTTAATAATACGTCAATGCTGGGACGCACTGATTTCACAGGTTCGTCTTCTGATAAGGCGAAGGAAAATTGCTTGTTTTGTTCGACCAATAAATGATAATCAGGCGGGGCAACATAGACATGACCTGCAACAATAGACTCTTTGTCTCTTGCCATCGATACCGGTAAGTCGGTCACTGTATTCAGTATGTGGGCAAGATTACTTTCACAACCTTGAGGCAGATGTGCCACGATGACAATAGCCAAGGGGTATTCCTTAGGTAAGGAAGCTAATAGTTGCTTTACTAGCGGTATACCCCCTGCGGATAGACCGATGACTAACATTTTATACATTAGGATGACCCAATACGTTTACGGTATAGTTGTAATGAACTGTCTAACAGTGTTAGTTGCGGGTGTTTTTTTGCCAAGTCTACAATATTTTCACCCCGTCCTAGCAATAAAAAACCGCCACGCTCTAAGCTGCGCGTCAGTAAATTAACAACGTGTTCTTGTAGGGCGTTGCCAAAATACAGCAATACGTTACGACACACCACTAACTGCATTTCTTTAAACACATCGTCAACCACTAAATTATGCTGAATAAATTCTATAGGCTGTTTAAATTCATCACGAATACGAATGACAGTCTCTGATTCAATAAAAAAATCGGCAAAGTCACCCATACCGCCTGCGTGGATATAATTATCGTTCCACTGTTGTTTGTGTCGTACCGACCAACAACCTAAGCGTGCTTTATCGAGAAATAATGGATTAATATCGGAGCTGAAAAGTCGGCTTCTTTTTAACAAGCCGGTTTCGTACAGCAAAATGGCGAGACTGTACGCCTCTTGTCCATAGCCACAACCGACTTGCCAGATGTTGATGCGTGGAAAACTGGCAAGTCGCGGTAAAACCGTGTTGCGTAAATAATACCAAACACTGGGGTCACGAAAAAAATCTGAAGTAGGCACAGAAATACTGTTAATGACGGTTTGTGCAACCGCTTCGTCATATAGCACTATCGGTATCAGTTGTGATAAATGCTGTACTTCAAAATCATGGGTTAACGCCAGCAATCGCCGTTTTAGTGATGCTCTGGCATAACCCGTGAAGTCATAGCCGTAGCGTTCTTTAAGCGCGTTAAGCAGCAAGTTGACTTCCACATCTTGGATGTGATGATTTTTCCATTTGAGTAAGGTCATTGCTAGCTAAGTTCGATATAAATTGTCGAAGTAACTTTATTGATTAATTCAATAAGTGCATTAACATCAACAGGTTTCGCTAAATAGGCATTCGCGCCCGCTTGCAAACATAATACATCGTCACCCTGCATGGCTTTAGCAGTAATCGCAATAATCGGCAATTTATCATAACCTAAGGCACGAACACGGCGTATTAACTCATAACCATCCACTTGCGGCATCATAATGTCAGTTAGCAACACATCAAAGGCTGTTTGTGCCAACAATTCTAAGGCTTTTATGCCATCTGGCGCGACCTCGACCACAAAACCTTTATTTTTTAACACCTTGGTGAGGGCAAAAAGATTACGCGCATCATCATCCACCAACAGTAATTTTTTGCCCAGTGGCGGCTCAGCACAGACTTTAACGCGATGATTATTTTTGTGTAAGGCGTGTAACACTTCTTCCCGCAAACGCTCACTTAACGCGTCTTTGGTAACAATACTTTCCGTCACGCCTTTCAGTTCAAACACTTCATTTTCAGTCAATTCGCGGGCTGAATAAATAATAATAGGCGGCGGATTAAGATGCTGGTGCGCTTGTTTTAGCCACTCAAAACCGCTCATATCGGGTAGTTGTAAATCGAGAATGACCACGGCAAAAGGCTGCGTTTGTAAAAGCTGTAATGCCTCGCTACCGGTTTCAGCAGTCACAATCATGCTTGCAGAGGCTTTCAGCAGATTTTCGACAAATTTTCTATCAGTAGCATTGTCTTCAATCAATAAAATCTGCGGTTTAGCGGCATTTTGCGTGACTTCTACCATCGTCTTCAACGCGCCGATGATGGTATCGCGGGTCACCGGTTTTTCCAAAAAGCCCAACGCACCCAGCGTTTTTGCCTCACCCGTATCAGGCGCACCCGACATAATAAACACCGGAATTTTGGCAGTCGCCGCGTTGGCTTTCAACTGCCGCAACAAGTCTATACCGCTCATTTTAGGCAAGCCCAAATCGAGAAAAATCCCTGTCAACGGTGTTTTAGCAACAGTTGTTAATGCTTGTTCAGCCGATTCGACGGCGATAGGAATAAAGCCTAAAGTAGTAATCATGCGCCCTAGAATAGCCAATAGACGGGTGTCGTCTTCTACCAATAAGATATTACCGCCTGTCGTGGGGAGGGTGGCAACCGTTGTGTTTATTGGCACGGATAACTGCGCTTTAGTCTGTGTTTCAGGCGGCGCAAATGGATTATTTAAGCGTAAAACAAACTGACTGCCGTTGCCTATGGTGCTGGTAACGGTAATTTTCCCACCCAATAACTGCGTTAAATTACGACTAATTGCCAGACCTAACCCAGAACCGCCATACTTACGACTGGTTGAGCCATCTAATTGTTGAAAGGCACCAAAAATATGCTCCAGTTTGTCAGCGGGAATACCAATACCGGTATCGATGACTTCAATCTGCAAATCGTCATTTACTTTGCTGATACGAACCGTGACCGCACCCGTATCCGTGAATTTAATGGCGTTGGTCAGTAAGTTTGATAACACCTGCGTCAGCCGTTGCCTATCAGTATAAATAGTGTCGGGTAAATCAGTCGCTAGTTCGATAGCGAACGCTAAATTTTTCTTTTCTGATTGCGGTAAAAACACCCGCCGTAAATAAGCCACCATGTCAGCTAGTGGAAAGGATTCTTTAATCAATTCCAATTTACCCGCTTCGATTTTTGATAAATCAAGAATATCGTTAATCAGTGTCAGCAGTTGCGTACCACTTTCACCAATAACGTTAGCCGATTCGATTTGATCGGCGGATAAATTATGTTCGTCATTTTCCGCCAAATTCTTGGACAAAATCAAAATGCTATTGAGCGGTGTGCGCAATTCATGCGACATATTGGCTAAAAATTCTGATTTATATTGATTGGCTTGTTGCAGTTCTTCGGCTTTAACTTTGGCTTCGATAATGACTTCTTTTAGTTGTGCACTTTGAGTTTCTAGTTTGTTATTTTTCAGCAAGGTTTCTTCTTGTTGAGCGCGTAATTCTTCTTGGCTGGATTTCAGTTCTTCATTTTGCGATTTCATTTCTTCAGATTGACTACGCAACTCTTCAGTGAGTGCCTGCATTTCAGCATTACTGCGCAACAAGGATTCTTGCTGTTCGAGCATTTTTTGTTCGGCGCGTTTTTTGTCAGTAATATCACGCGCAGCAGCAAAAATACCGGCTACTTGTCCGTCACTATCACGGTAAACGCTAGCGTTGTATAACACGTCAGTAATTTTACCGTCACAGTGACGAATAGCTAAA
>NQJH01000292.1 GCA_002256685.1 Methylococcaceae bacterium NSP1-2
CAATAAAGCCAATAATTCAAATTCGGCACGTTGTTCAATCTGTTTATAAGCGGCGTTAATTTCGGCGGAGTGGTACTTAATCGGTGTGGGTAAGTCGCCTGTGATGACTTCGGTGATGTCATGATATAACGCCGCTGTTGCCACCGCATTGGCATCGACTGTGCCATCGTAATAACGATTTTTTATTAACGCCAGCGTGTGGGCAATGACGGACACTTCCCAGCTGTGTTCCATGACATTTTCTTCGTGGGCGTTGCGCTTGAGTCCCCAGCGTTTAATCCAGCGTAATCGTGATAAATAGGCGTAAAAACTACTTGTTAGCGTGATGGATTTCATGATTTTCTGTTATCTTGTTTGTTTTACAATGTATTTTACTCATATCAAACATATTATGCTTATTCAGTGGTATCCCGGTCACATGCACAAGGCAAGCAAAGAAGTTAAACTTCTGATGCCGCAGGTTGATTTAATTATTGAAGTTATCGATGCTCGCATTCCTTTTAGCAGTCAAAATCCAATGATTGCCAAACTACGCGGCGACAAGCCCACCATCAAAATTCTCAGCAAAAGTGATTTAGCTGATCCAGACATGACACAACTCTGGCAACACTATTTAGAGCAAGAACAAGGTGTGAAAACCTTGGCTGTTACCAGCAAAAATCCCGAAAAAATTCGCCAACTCATTGATTTATGCCACAAGCTGTTTCCTGATAAAGCGGAGGATGGGAAGTTAATTAACGCGTTGATTATGGGCATTCCCAATGTCGGCAAATCGACTTTAATAAATATCCTTGCCAGTCGAACCATTGCGAAAACAGGTAATGAACCCGCTGTGACTAAAATGCAGCAACGTATTGATTTGGGGAATGGCATTATTTTGTTCGATATGCCCGGCTTACTGTGGGGCAATGTGGAAAATCGTAACAGTGGTTATCGTTTAGCGACGACGGGCGCGATTAGAGACACGGCGATAGATCATGATGATATTGCGTATTTTGCCGCTGAGGTGTTGTTGCGCCAGTATCCTGAGTTGATTAAAACCCGTTTTCAGTTAGAGACACTGCCTGAAAAAGAAGAAGAGTTATTAAAAATCATCGGTACACAACGCGGCTGTTTGCGTTCAGGTGGACGGGTTGAAATGGACAAAGCGGCAAAAATTTTCTTAGCAGAATATCGTGCGGGAACGATAGGGAGAATCACGTTAGAAACACCCGCGATGATGGAGCAAGAGCTGGTACAGTTGGAAGTGACTCGTGCTGAAAAAGCAGCGAAGAAATTGGCTAGAAAGAAAAAACACTAACGTTCAAGTTATAACGCCACTGGGTAGCAGGTGTTCACCTGCAACCTCGGATAATTCTTCCAAAATAGCCATGCGGGTTTCAATGAGTTCATGCAAATGTTTGGCTCGCGGTTGTGGCAACGTGATTTGCCATTCACGCACGATATGACCATCGCCCATTAACATAATGCGGTCGCCCAGCATCAAGGCTTCATCAATGTCGTGTGTGACTAACAAAACCGCATGACGGCGATGGGCAATTAACTTCAATAATAATTGCTGCATATTAAAGCGCGTAATTGCATCTAACGCGCTAAAGGGTTCATCCATCAGCAAAATATCAGGGCTTTTTACCAAGGCTCTGGCTAAGGCAACCCGCTGTGCCATACCACCCGATAATTGTTCTGGATAAACATTAGCAGCGTGTTGTAATCCCACCCATTGCAATGCGGTGTCGGTTTTCGCTTTAACGTCAGCCTGACTGATTTTAGTTTCACTGTGCAAGGTTAACGCAAACGCGGCATTTTGTTGTACGTTAAGCCAAGGCAATAAGCACGGGTCTTGAAACACGACGCTAATACTGGCATCGGGTTTAGTCAGCGGTTTGCCTTTAAATAAAATCTCACCCTCATTAATACCATGCAATCCTGCCAACGCTTTCAGTAATGACGATTTACCACAGCCACTCGCGCCCAGCAAACAGACTATTTCATGCGCATTGACATCAAAGTTAATGTTTGAAAAAACGGGCTGATTCGCTTTATAGGATTTGGATAAATTTTTGATTTGTAACAAAGGCAGATTATTCAATGGACGACTCCACAATGGCTTTGCTGTGCTAAACAGGCTAATTCACGGCGCAAATGTTTAATTGCAGGGGTGACGATAGCAATAAAATAAGCTTCGCGTAATTTACGTTGTGCAGCCGAATGAATCAGATAACCTTTCGCGCCTTGATGTAGCATCGCCGCATGTGCGGCGCGTAATGACAGTTCACCGCCTGCCAAACGGACTTTTAACACATCGGGTAAAATCGGCGTGTGTGGTGCAGTATCCAGAATAGCGGCTAAACGGTAAGTTTCTTGATGAGCGACAGTCAACACTTGCTGTAAATCATCGGCTTGATCGTCAAGGTATTGATTAATAGACGACTGCACCGAACTGACCGCCTCAATTAAATCAATACAACTGCTGATTAAACCCAGCCCCATGCCCATTTGCCCTAAAATCATCCCTGATTTAATTCTTGCCAGATACGCTACCGATTCTTCTGCGTGTGCCAACACGCGCTTATCGCTGATGAAGCAATCGCGAAACTGGCACGCGAATGTACCAGTGCCTTCTAATGCGGTGAAATGCGCACCTTCTGCCAGACGAAAATTGTCTTGATTACACTCAACGACAAAAAATACCAAACGCCCGTCATTTTCTAAGGGGCAGCCTGTAACGAAAAAATGCCCTGCCCCCAGATTAGACACCCACGGTAAATTGCCGCTAATAATATAACCACCCGGGTCTGACACCAAATTAAAAAACCTGACGATAAGCAGACTTTAGCGGTCTCTTCCATCACCGCAATACAATGCCCAAATCCTAAGCCATTGCCACCATAAGCAGGCGCGACCGTGCCTGCAAAGCCACCGATAGCCCCTAATGAATGCAAAAATGCTTTTGGATAGTCGCCTTGCAAATCAATGGCTGTTACGCAGGGTTTTAGTTGCACAGCAATTAATTGTTTAACCTGAACAATATGTTCGTTAGCACTGATGGTATTCATAACGGTCATTTATGTTGGATAGGATTAGTTTGACAATACGTCCACCGCCACTGCATTACGCAAGGTATTGGCAACAGGCGACCATTTATTGGCATGAGCCACAATGTCTTGTAGCGTTTCGGGTAGCGCATCACCTTCAACGTTGATAGTGACGCGAATAGCAGTAAAGCCTAATCGTTTGTCGGCTGATAAATCACCCACGCCCCACACCGCTGTGACGTTAATATCGCCTTCTAATGCCAACTCCAATTTGCTTA
>NQJH01000293.1 GCA_002256685.1 Methylococcaceae bacterium NSP1-2
GATAAAACCATCGACCATAATCACCATGCCACACTCGGCAGCTTGTAAGTACGCGCCGACCATCATGGCGATTTCAAAGCCGCCGAAAGTGGCTAACTTATTTAGAGCCATAGGTTGGGGTAAGCTTTGCGAACCCCAACGATCACTATACAGTTTTGTTGGGGGTCGTTCCTCACCCCAACCACCATTTTGCTCTAAGGCTTGTTGTAACACTTGTAATTTATGATTAAGTTGTCCATCGCTTAAACCCGTGCCACGCCCTACACATTGCGCTAACGGTAAGCCTGTTAAAATGTGCATCAACAACGCGGCAGAGGAGGTATTACCGATACCCATTTCACCAAAGCCGATGCAATTACACTCTGCGGCGTATTGCTCAGCAACCAAGTCCGCGCCTGTTCGTATCGCTTGTAAACACTCCGCTTGACTCATCGCAGACTGGGTTAAAAAGTTCTGCGTTCCCTTGCCGATTTTGGCATGATGTAACTGCGGGTGTGGATCCAAATCAGCATTTACTCCTGCATCAACCACAATCAACTTTAAACCGTGCTGCTTAGCAAACACACTAATCGCAGCCCCTCCAGCCAAAAAATTAGCTACCATTTGCGCAGTGACAGTTTGAGGATATGCACTCACCCCAGCGGCAACCACACCGTGATCGCCTGCAAAAATCAGTATGCTAGGCTTGGTTAAGCAAGGCGTTAAACTGTTTTGACACAGACCAATATGTAGGGCGAGGGTTTCTAATTGACCTAACGCCCCTAACGGCTTGGTTTTTTGTTCAATTTTAATTTGTAAGGCGATTTTTAAAGTAGTATCAAGCGGGGAAATAACAAAATCTAACGGCACGGTAACATTCATGAATTTTTAAATAATAAACAGTTGAAGCCTAAGGTAAATAAGACACATAAGCCCGATAAGCAGCAATCGCCGCAAGAACCAGAAAAATACTGCCACTGATTTTGTGTAGCCACACTAAAGGCACTTTTTGTAAAATGGTTCGTCCTGCTAAAACGCCCAGAATCGATGTGAATGCCAGTGCCGCTGTTGAACCTAGCCATACAGCAATCGGTGCGGCAGTACTGCTTAATGCAACGACCGCCAACTGGGTTTTATCGCCAAATTCAGCGACCGTAATTAACAAAAAAGTGGTAAAAAACAGATTATGATTGCTTTTTTCCTGTACTTCTTCATCACCGTCTGGCTCTTCTACCCGCAAAGAATGAATCCCAAAAACTGTAAACAACACTGCGACGGTCGTTGCAACAACATATTCAGGTAACCAACTCGCGATAGCCACACCAAAGACCACCGCCAAGGTGTTTAACAACGCAAATGCGGCGATTGCACCGAGAATAACGGGCATGGCTCTATGCCTAGCGGCTAAAGTCATACAAACCAATTGGCTTTTATCGCCGAATTCAGCGGCAACAATTAACACAAAACTGGTAAGGCTCGTTGCCGATAGTTCAGCGATACTGCTGGCACGCCATGATACCCATAACGATTGTAAGTCAGTGACCGCCGTGTTCAAAACTTGTAAATAATCCATATTAATCTTAAAAATACCTTGTATAAAAACGACTGAAATTTATTTAACCAAGCATATTATCCAGCACCATCATGATAATAAAACCCATCATCAGTGCGAAAGTTGCATAACGCGAACGCCCATTAGAATGCGTTTCTGGAATAATTTCTTCACTAATCACAAACAACATAGCCCCTGCCGCAAAACCCATTGCAATCGGTAAAATAGGTTGAAATGCAGTGACCATCGTAATACCCAACAAGCCGCCCACTGGCTCGACTAAACCAGTTAAAGTCGCAATTCCCACTGCTCGCCATTTGTTATAACCTAAACCGACCAACGGCAATGCCACTGCTAAACCTTCAGGAATATTTTGCAAAGCAATCGCAATCGCTAACACCACACCGTTTTTCATTTCGCCTGAACCAAAACTCACCCCTACTGACATCCCTTCAGGAAAATTGTGAATAGTGATAGCAATAATGAACAACCAAACTTTTTTCAACGAATTCAGTTGGGTATCAGAAATAGAAGCAAAATGCACATGCGGCAATTGCTTATCTGCATAATGTAAAAACGCCGCACCCACTAACATACCCAAAGACACCACATAAATGCCTTTAGCTGGCCAAATAGCATTACCAAATTCTATTCCTGGAACCAGCAAAGAAAAAGCCGTTGCCGCCAGCATGACACCCGCCGCCGCGCCCAACATACTATTAAACAAATTATTAGAAATATTTTTAAAGAACAGTGCAGGTAATGCACCCACGCCTGTCGCTAAACCAGCCAAAATACTGGCTAAAAAACCAATGACAACAATCTTGCCAAAAATCAAATATAAACTGCCAAAAACCACCACTTGGGATAACAAGAACAATCCAGCCACGATAGCCCAACGCTTCAACGGTGGCATCTCCATCAGATTTTGATACCGCTCAGTGGATTTAACACGCTTTACTTGAGATTCAACATAATGCGGTGTCTTGTTGATTATATTTGCTATGAAAGTCATAAGTCTCATCCGTCAATTAGTTACAAAAATTCTGTAGCGCATTATAGCCAACAAATACTATTGCTTATGCGGTTATTTAAAATCGAGTGGTGTTTATATTTTAAACTCCATATAATACGCCTGTTGCCGGTGTAGCTCAGTCGGTAGAGCAACACATTCGTAATGTGTGGGTCGGCGGTTCGATTCCGCCCATCGGCTTAATAAAAATCAATAGGTTATAAAAACATAAAAACCGTATTTATATT
>NQJH01000294.1 GCA_002256685.1 Methylococcaceae bacterium NSP1-2
CCAGTGGTGTATTCGGTAAAATTCAAAGCGTATTACAAATTACTATCGGTGCGGTGGTTATTATTCTCGCTTTCGGTATTTTAGGCTGGATTCCATTTCAAGGTTCATTTCGCTTATTACCGATGAATTTACTGCGTAAAGGCTATGCGTCTTCAAGAACCAAAGGCCCGATTTTAGGCGCGTCTATCGCTGGCTTAATGAACGGCTTAATGCCTTGTCCACTCACTTTTGCAATGGCAGTTAAAGCGACTTCCGCCCCATCTATTTTGGAAGGGGGCGCGTTAATGCTCATTTTTGGCGCGGGTACATTACCGACCATGCTACTTATCAGCTTTGCATTCGGCAAAATGAGTGCGAGTGTCAGAGGCTTAATGTTGAAATCAGCCGCTTTTGTCATGATTGCAATGGGCTGTAACACTATCTACATGGGCTTAATGTCCTACAATCCGCATACCTTCATGCACAATCATTTTATTCATGATATTACTCATGAATTGACGGTCGCCATTGAATTTCTAAAACAAATGTTAGTTTACTTTACTGATATGATTCATGATATTGAACCTTGAGGCGTATTTTAAAACATCACTGTTCATGAAAAATATTTGAAGTGCCGCAACATCCAGACCTTTCAGGTTTTAAAAACCTAAAAGGTCTCTTCGCATTCTTAAGATTCCACTGCCTATAGTTCGGAGTCCAAGGCATGACTTGGACGACACAAAACGTCCAAAACGTGTTTTGGACTCCTAATAACAGATCTGACCCACTATCAACCATATTAAGTTCCTACCAATAGATTTCTATGTACTAAAATAGACAAGGTTATAGTCTTAGCGACTAGCGTTTTGCAGTTTTATTCATCGAACAATCAACTAAAGCCCGCTACAGTCCTAAGCGTTGGTTTTGTATAACAGGGAAAATTATGCGTCAAATTTTTCTGAGTATTTTGGCGTTAGCTTTCGTAAGCGATACTTTTGCCGACTATAAACTCTACGAAGGTGAACACGGTGCCATATCAGCGGGGTTACAACTTCAAACAGCAAGTTTCAGTGAACTCAATAATCAATCGGGTGGTTCTGCTAAAGATAATCTCACCGATGTATTTTTGGAACTGAGTGCAAAACCTTACTTAAATGCCGCTTTAAATTTGCCAACTGATAGCAAACTGTATGGCGGATTTAGTTATGTTTATAGCAGTACGATAGGGCATGATCCGTCGGGTTATACCGAAGATAATGTTGATTTATACTTTCAAGAAACCGATTACACTGAATTAAGTAGTTATAATAATTACCGAGGCAAAAGTATGACCGAAGAGTTATACCTAGGCTGGCAATCAGGAAAATTATTGGATAATGCGGGCAAAAATACGGTTGATGTATCGGTCGGACGACAAAACTATAAATTGGGTTCTGGGTTTTTATTGTTTTATGGTGCGGATAATGGCGGTAAGCGTGGGGCAGGGTGGCTAAACCCCAGAACGGCTTTTGATAATACCTTGATTGGGAAAGTGAATGTACAGGACGTTAAATTGGAAGGTTTTCATTTAGAAACCCGTTCGCTTAATCCTGCTGAAAAAAGACATTATCAAGGCGGAAATATTGAATACAAACCTTCTGAACGCGCCAGTGTGGGTTTAAGTTATATCAACACAACCAATAGTCGCTCATTACACGATGCAGGTTCGACTATTCCGCTGGCTGAGCAATCGGTTAATAATGATACTTACGATGCACGGGCTGATTTTTCACCACTGCCCGATGTTACCCTCAGTGCTGAATATGTTCACCAAGTCAATACCGAGACTACCAGCGCGTTTGAAGCAACGGACAAAACCCGCGTTCATGCCGATGGTGGTTTTGGGGGAATTGAATATAAACGTCAGGATTTACTTTGGCAACCTGCGGTCAGTTATCGTTATGCTATTCAGGACGAACACTTTGATGCGATGTCACCGGGTTTTACAACGTGGGGAACTTGGTTTCAGGGTGAAATTAATGGCGAATGGGTGTTGAACAATACCAATTTGATTACGCATCAAGGTAAACTGGTACTAACGCCCACTGAAAGCCTCGCGCTGAATTTAGTGTATCTAAATTATCAATTTGTGAATCCTGACGTGTTCGCGTTAACGGCTTCTCATTATGGTAACGAAGTCGATTTTCTGACCGACTGGGAAATCAATGAGACGGTAAGTCTATACGCAGGTATTGAAGCGTTCGTACCCGATGAAGCGGGTAAGCAATATTTGGGTGGTAACAAAGTGTGGTTACAAGGCATGGCTGCTGCATCATTTGAGTTTTAGTGTACGCATTTTAAAATTTATTATACATAATAAGCTGACGTAGCCAAGACCGAAGATATTACTCATGAAAAAACCCCGAATTGATAGTCGCATCGACAAAAAAACACCCAGAAAATATACCCTACGGTTTACTTTAACCTCTGCGTTTTGTGGTTTAACGCTGTTAGGTTCGTTATTTTTAAGTCTTGTTACCTCTCACGAAGTCGGTAGTTTTATTCGAGAACAACTGCGTCTTAGGCTCACGGATGTCGTCAATATCATGGCTAGCCAGATTGATGGTGATTTGCATAGTCAAGTGCAAACCATTGCCGATCAGAAAAGCAAAGCATTTACGCAGTTACAAAGCAAATTGTTGGAAATGCGTAAGCGCGGCACTGAAATAGATAATGTCTATACCATGCGTAAAACCAACACGGGTCAAGTTATGTTTGTCGTCGATGTGTCAGAAAAAAATCTAAGTCCGACGGGTGAAATTTATAGCA
>NQJH01000295.1 GCA_002256685.1 Methylococcaceae bacterium NSP1-2
GAAACAGGTGTTGCAGCGGGTGTGCGTCGTATTGAAGCGGTCACAGGTCAAGGCTGTATCGACTGGTTAGCCGACCGTGATAAGGCATTAACCAGCATTGCCAGTTTACTCAAAAGCCCCGCAGACAAAACCGCTGAAAAAGTGGAACAACTGCTAGAAAAAAACCGTAGCCTAGAAAAACAACTCGAACGCTTAACAGCAAAACTTGCCAGCGCGGCAGGTAATGAACTCATTGCCCAAGCGATTGAAATAAACGGCGTGAAAGTCCTCGCTGTTAAACTCAATGATGTCGCCGCTTCCTCATTACGCGATATGGTAGACCAGTTAAAAAACAAACTCGGTAGTTGCGCTATCGTATTGGCAGTCGTGGATGGTGATAAAGTCAGCTTAGTCGCAGGTGTCTCTAAAGACACGATGGGCAAAGTCAAAGCAGGCGAGTTAGTCAACTTCGTTGCCACGCAAGTCGGCGGTAAAGGCGGTGGTAAACCTGATTTAGCCCAAGCAGGCGGGACGAATCCTGCGGCATTAGCAGGCGCGTTGGCGGGTGTTTCTGCGTGGGTTAAAGAACGATTAGGCGCGTAAAGCACACCCTCTCATCAAGACCTTTCAGGTTTTAAAAACCTGAAAGGTCTGTTTTTATGTTGCACATAATTTTTAAAACTATAAAACTCACGAAAAATATGGCTAAGTTTTTAAATACCAGTGCGACTAATTATTTCCTTGAAGAACTCATTAAAAATGCCAAAGATAGACTCGTTTTAATCAGCCCGTTTTTAAAACTAAATGACCGTATGCGCGAATTATTAGCCGATAAAAATAGGCTAAAAATTGATATGCGTATTGTTTATGGCAAAAGTGAACTAGCTCCAGAAGAAATGAACTGGTTAAAAACGCAGACTTATATTCGTACCAGTTTTTGCAAAAATTTACACGCTAAATGTTATTTAAACGAAGAGTTTTGTATTATTACTAGCCTTAACTTATACGAGTTCAGCCAAATCAATAATAATGAAATGGAGGTATTAATTAATCGCAATGAAGATGCCGAACTTTATAAAGATACTTATGAAGAAGCTCAAAGGATTATTCGGATTAGCGAAGAAGTTAATAACTCGTCACCAGACATAGTATCAGCCAAACCAGAGTAAAAAATTAAAACTAACAATAGTTTTGAAAAATTCACTACAGCAAAATTGGCGCAAAAATTAGGGTTTAAAACTGATGAACTCTTTGAGAAATTAATTAATAGCGGTTATTTGGAAATCCGTGATAACAATCACTACTTAACGAAAAAAGGCAAAGAGGTGGGTGGCGAAGTTCGTACAGGGCGACAGTTTGGCATTTATTTTCTTTGGTCTGTGGATTTTAATCCAGAAGCAATAAAAAAACTGAGAACAGCAGAATTAGCTGAAAAAATCGGACTTACAAGTAAGGAAATGATGGGGAAATTAGTTCAATTTGGATATTTAAAATCTCATGGTGATAAATTTCACCTAACAGCAAAAGGAAAAGCAGTTGGTGGTGAAGAACGTATAAGACAATCTGGATGCACTTATTTTTGGGCTGAAAATTTCGCTTTAGAAATTAAAAAGACAATATCATCTCTTAAAAAAGTTGAACAAACAAACCCCCATGAGGTTGGGAAAATAAAATTATCTGGATTAGCTGAAAAACTGGGATTTTCAACCCATGAACTCATAGTTAAGTTGATTCACCTTGAGTATTTAGAAATTCGTGATAAAAAACCGTATCTAACGGAAAAAGGGAAATTAGCGGGTGGTGAATTGCGTGCTGGACAATCTGGATATAATTGTTTTTGGGCTGAGAATTTTTCTTTAGAAATTGAGAAAATAAATTCATTCAAATTGGCTAAAAAACTTGGCATTACGACCAATGAAGTCATAGATAAACTGGTTAAATCTGATTATTTAAAGCAAGAAATAGGCAAGTTCATTTTCCCAGACAGATATTATTTAACAGAAAAAGGGAGAAATGTAGGAATTGAAGAACTGGAAAGTAATTTTACACATGAGGTGCGTTTTCTTTATCCTGAGAATATTCAGTTTTAATATTAATAATGAAACAAGTCGCATCAGTGTCGATAGTGATATGGAAAAATAAGTAAAGATAAGACTGTAATTTAAAGACATTCGAGGTTTTAAAACCAAACGTTAAATTAACTGTTAAGGAGAACAAACCATGAATCCAAATCGCAGAAAATTTTTAAAAGACACTGTTTTTCTCACAGCCGGACTGCTGTGTAGCGGACACGTTTGTGCGCGTTCAAAAAACTTACCCAAAGCGTGTTCACTACGCGGTGGACTCCGTACGAATGGTATTGAACTGTTCAGAACGTCTGGTAATAGCGACCTCGACCGTAGTATCAGCCTAGAATTAACGCATGTCGCTGAGAGTTTCAAGGTATTACCCGGCTTTGGCTTTTACGATGATAGCGATAGTCCAAATGCGTTTGCCCTTGATGAAGATGTGATAGCCAATACGAAAGGCACGGTGATTTTTGGTAAACAACTGTTATCTGACGAATTAGCGAGTCCGTGGGGCGGTTTAGCCGTTGCAGGTTTTATCGCACATGAATTTGGGCATATTTTTCAATATCAAAGCAAGTTTTATGACCTATTAACGCAATCACAAACGACAGATAGATTATTGGAACTGCACGCCGATTATTTAGCAGGCTATTATCTGGGCTTAAAACGGCTACGCAGTGGTGAAATGGATATTAAAGCTTTTCTCGATAGTTTGTATTTATCAGG